>CBHYLO010000207.1:0-7262 GCA_966128675.1 uncultured bacterium
CGGACAGGGGGATCGTTCGAGTCCACGGACGACGGTAGCTCCGGCGACGACGGGCCGACATCGGTGGCCGGCGCGCCGACCGGCCGCGCGGGCGCGCTCACCGCGACGCGGCGGCGCGCGGAGGCCGCGAAGAGCGGCGGCCCCTTGCCCGCGGGATCGGGCGGCACGGGCACGAAGCGCAGCTGCTCGAAGCCCGCCTCGGTGACCCACGCGTCGAGCGTCGCGCGGTCGAAGCCGAGCCAGGCGTGGCCCATCTCGACGCGGTAGACCTCGCGCTCGTGCGGCAGCATGTCCACCACCAGCAGCCGCCCGCCCGGACGCACGGCGCGCGCGGCCTCGGCGAGCACCGCGCCCGGGTCGGGGATGTGGTGCAGCACGAGCGCGAGCAGCGCGGCGTCGAGCTCCCCGTCGTCCACGGGCAGCGCCTCGAGGTCGCCCTCGCGCAGCTCGACGTTGCCGCGGCCGGCGAGGCGCGCGCGCGCCAGCGCCAGCATCTCGCGCGAGTGGTCGACGGCGACGACGCGGCGCACGAACGGCGCGAGCGCCTCGGCCGCGGCGCCCGTGCCGCATCCCAGGTCGCCGATCACCAGCGCGTCGTCGAGCAGCGCGAGCAGCGCGAGCAGGTCCGCGCGCGCCCCGAACAGCTCGACGCGCAGGCGGTCCCACGCGTCGGCGGACGACGAGAAGAAGGCCCGCGTGGCCGACCGGCGCTCCGCCAGCACGGCGCGCAGCCGCTCGGCGTCGTGCGCGGCGCCGGGCAGCGCGGCGATGCCCTCGCGCACCGCGCCCCAGAGCCGGCCCGTGGGCGTCGCCCGCGACCCGGCCAGCAGGCGGTAGCGGCGGCTCGCGCCCTCGGCGCGCGCGTCCACCCAGCCCGCGTCCACCAGCGTCTTGAGGTGCCGGCTGACGGTGGACTGGGGGAGCTGCAGCGCCGCCGCCAGCTCCCCGACCGCCAGCTCGTGGCGCTCGAGGGCGAGCAGGATCCGTCCGCGGATCGGATCGGCGAGGGCGGCGAGAGCGTCGAGGACGTTCACGGAGGGAGATGAACCGTTCATCCGGATAAGCGGATAAATGTCTCCGTCCGTTCCGACCTCGTCAAGCGGGCGTGACGAAACGTCGGCGCCCTACCCCGCCCCCGGCGCGCGGGCTATATCGGCTCACCCCCGGGCCCCGCGACCGGCCGAGCCCGGGAGCCCCGCCCGCGTCCGCCGCCCGCCCCGCGCCCATGGCCCGCCGTCCACCGCTCCGCCTCCTCGCCCTGGGCGCCGCCGTCCTGGCGACGCTCGCGCCGTCCGCCGCCCGCGCCCAGCAGGCGGTCGTCCGCGGCCGGGTGACGACCCCGGACAGCGCGGGCCGCGCCGTGGCCGACGCCGAGGTCGCCGTGCAGGCGCTCGGGCGCGCGGCGCGCACGGGCGACGACGGCGCCTTCGAGCTCGCCGCGCTGCCCGCGGGCACCCACGAGGTCATCGCCCGCCGGGTCGGCTTCGAGCCCGTGACGCGGCGCGTGACCGTCGGCGCAGGCGACACCGTCACCATCGCGCTGGCGCTGCCGGTGCGCGTGCAGGCGCTGGCCCAGGTGGACGTGCGCGACCGGGCGACCGCCCCGGCGGCGCCGGCGCTGCGCGCCTTCGAGCGCGAGCGCGCGCTCAGCAACGGCGGCGCGTTCGTGGGCGACAGCCTCCTCGCGCGGAACGAGCACTCGCCGATGAGCAACGTCCTGCGCCGCATCCCGGGCGCGACGATCGTGCGCGTGCCCAGCAGCAGCGGCGGCTACAACGCGCTCGGCTCCTCGCGTGGGCGGCAGAGCCTGCGCGGCGGCAAGTTCTGCTTCTACCAGATCTACGTCGACGGGCGGCGCTACTTCGCGCCGACGGCGGCCAACTCGGAGCCGCCGCCGGACGTCGACGAGTTCAGGGTCTCGGACTACGAGGCCATCGAGGTCTACCGCGGCGCGGCCCAGACGCCCAGCCAGTACGGCGGCACCGGCGCGCCGTGCGGCACGATCCTGTTCTGGTCGCGCACGCGCGTCTCGCGCTGATCGGCGCGCGCCGCGCCGCGCTCAGCCCCGGCCGAGCGCGCGGTTCAGGGCCTCGTGCAGCACGCGCTCGGCGTCGGCCGCGGTGGACGCCGCCATCGCCGCCTGCGCCGCCTGCGCCGCCTCGGACGCGTCCACGCCGCGCACGATGCGCTTCACGGCGAGCACGCTGCGCGGCCCGACGCTGAGCTGCCGCAGGCCGAGGCCGATGAGGGCGTAGGCCATGATCGGCTGCGAGGCCATCTCGCCGCACACCGCGACGTCGATGCCCATCTCGCCGCCGGTGCGCACGACGTGCGCGATGAGGCGCAGCACCGCCGGGTGCAGCGGCGTGAAGCGCGGCGCGAGCTGCGCGTTGCCACGGTCCACCGCCAGCGTGTACTGCACCAGGTCGTTGGTGCCGATGCTGAAGAAGTCGACCGCGCCGCGGAAGGTGTCGGCCGCGAGCGCCGCCGCCGGCGTCTCGACCATCATGCCGAGCGGGACGTCCTCGCGGAACGGGACGCCGCGCGCGCGCAGCTCGTCGGCCGCCTGGGCCATCAGCGCGCGCGCGTCGCGCACCTCCTGCAGCCCCACGATCAGCGGCAGCATGATGCGCACGTCGCCGTGCAGCGCGGCGCGGAGCAGCGCGCGCAGCTGCGCGCGGAACAGCTCCGGCTCGTCGAGGCACATGCGGATCGCGCGCCAGCCGAGGAAGGGGTTCGCCTCGCTCGGGTGCCCACCGACCGGCAGCTTGTCGCCGCCCACGTCGTAGGTGCGGATGACGACCGGGCGTCCGTCGAACGCCGCCACGACGCGCGAGTAGGCGCGGTACTGCTCCTCCTCGTCCGGCATCGTCGCGCGGCCGACGACGAGGAACTCGGTGCGCATCAGGCCCACGCCCTCGGCGCCGCTGGTGGCGGCGAGGTCCGCCTCCTCCGGCAGGTCGACGTTGGCGCGCAGCGTCACGCGCACGCCGTCGAGCGTCACCGGCTCCAGCTCCGCCAGCTGGCGCAGCTCGGCCGCCTCCTGCTCCTCGAGCAGCGCGCGCGAGCGGAACTCCTCCACCTCGCGCGCGTCGGGCGCGATGGTGAGCGTGCCGGCGTTGCCGTCGAGCACCGCGGTCTCGCCGCCGCGCAGCCGCGCGGTCGCCTCGCGCAGCCCCACCACCGCGGGCAGGCCGAGCGAGCGGGCGAGGATGGCGATGTGCGAGGTGTTGGTGCCCGCGTCGGTGGCGATCGCCGCGATCGCCTCGCGGTCCAGCTGCACCGTGAGCGACGGCGTGAGGTCGTGCGTCACCAGGATCGCGCACGCGCCCTTGGGCACGTCCACCGGGTCGTGGTCGCCGAGGCCGAGCAGGATGGACAGCACGCGGATGTGCACGTCCACCAGGTCGCCCACGCGCTCGCGCAGCATCGCGTGCGGGTGCCGCGCGAAGTTCTGCCGCCACTCCAGCATCGCCAGGTCGAACGCCTTCTCGGCGCCCAGGTTCTGGCGGATGAGCGAGTCGACGTGCTCCACCAGCGAGACGTCCTGCAGGATGGAGAGCTGGACGTCGAAGATCGCCGCCTCCTCCGGGCCCGCGTGGCGCTCGGCGCGCGCGCGCACCAGCTGGAGGCGCTCGCGCGCGCGCGCGAACGCGTCGTGCAGGCGCGCCAGCTCCTCGTCGACGTGGTCGTCGCCGACGATGCGGTGCGGCACGTCGGGCACCTCCCAGCGCAGGAGGTGCACGGGCCCGACGACGATGCCGGGCGACGCGGGGATGCCGGCGAAGCGGACGCTCACTACGTCTCCCCGAACTTGGCGTGGACCAGCGACTCGATGGCCGCGACCGCCTCGGAGGCGTCGGGCCCGCTCGCGCGCAGCGTGATGGTCGACCCGCACTCGGCGGCGAGCATCATGACGCCCATGATGCTCTTGCCGTTGACCTCCATGTCGTCGCGACAGATGGTGATGTCGCTCTTGAACCGGGCGGCGGCCTTCACGATCTCCGCCGCCGGGCGCGCGTGCACGCCCAGCTTGTTGATGATCTGGACCGAGCGTTCGATCGTCATCGGGGGTTCGACCATCATCGGAGGAGCGAGTAGAGGACGAAGGCCGCGAGCGCGCCGATGGCGACGCGCCATCCCTCGACCCGGCCGTGCAGGCGTGTGATGAGCACGGCGCCGATCACGACCGTCGCGACGACGCCGCCGAGGAGGACGCGGCCCGAGCCGACCGCGCGCGAGAGCGCGAGCGGCAGCGCCGCGCCGCCCGTGAACGCGGCGGCCTGGCTGAGCCACTGCGGGCCGTAGCGGAGCACCGGGTTCCCGAGCGCGCCCGCCACCTGCATCCCGCGCTCGAGCCCCACGCGCAGCGCCCAGGCGCGCAGCGCGAAGTGACCGAGGTTGTAGAGCACGAGGAAGCCGCCCACCACCCACCCCGGTCCCGCGCCGAGCCCGAACAGGAGCAGCCCGACGAGCGAGCAGAACGGAAGCCACGCCGCCCAGACGAGCCGGTCTCCCACGCTGCCGAGCGGGCCGCACAGCGCCGTGCGGAACCGCTCGATGCGCGCGGGCGGCTCGCCGTCGAGCTCCGCGCGGATGAGCGCGCCCACCGCGACCGCCGCGAGGTACGGATGGGCGTTGAAGTACTGGCTGTGCCGCGCCAGCGCGGCGCGGTACGCCGGCCCGCCCTTCCCCCCCGGCAGCAGGCGCAGCGCCGGCTCGGTGCAGAAGCCGATGCCCGTGCCGAGCAGGATCTCGTAGTTCCACGAGGCCTGGATGGCGAGCAGCCGCAGGAAGATAGAGGCCCGGGTACCGAACGGCAGGGCGGCCGGCGTCGCGCGCGGGGGCGGCGACGGCGGCACGGGCGCCGGCGAGGGCGCGGGGTCGCGGGGCGTGGCGGCGCTCACCACAGCCACATCGCCACGAGCCCGACCACCAGCCCGCCCAGGAAGAGCCAGCGGGCGCGCGGCACCGCGTGCACGAGCTTCCACACCGCGCCGCCGGCGACGATCGCCGCCAGCGTCACGACGAACGCCTGCGACCAGCGCTGGTCCACGCCCCACGTGCCGACCGCCAGGCGCACGAGCGGCTGCGCGACGCCGAGCGCCGCGACCGTGAGCGCGAAGCCGCGCAGCAGGTCGCCGCCGAGCCCCGCCATCTGCAGCCCGACCACGCTGCGCGCCGAGCCGGCCGCCAGGCGGTCGAGGTGCGCGCGCGCGAGCTGGCCGTTGAGGCGGCGCAGCAGCACCATCGACTCGCCGCTGACCCACGCGGTGGCGAGCCCCGCCAGCACGCTGAGGCAGAGCGCGCCCGCGGAGCCGCTCGCCTGCTGCGCGAACAGCCCGCCGCCCACCACCGCGGCCGAGCCCCACTCGGGATAGCGCGACGCGCCCACGGGCAGCGTCTCGAGCGCGAACAGCTCGAGCACCGCGCCGACGAGCAGGCCCGCCATCGGGTCGCCCACCAGCGCGCCGGCCAGCGTCGCGGCGACCAGCGGCCGCGACACCTGCGCCTGCGGGAAGCTGACCACGTCGAGGCCCAGCAGCGCGCCGAGGAACGCCAGCCGGAGCAGGTCGGCGTCGGGGCTCACGCGCGCACCATCGGCGGGGGCGACGTCCGGCGCGGCATCAGTCGATCCCGCGTCCCGACAGCACATCGTCGAGCGGCACCGGCCGGCCGCTCGGGACGTCCTGCGCGCTGACGTTCACGCCGCCCGCGGCCAGCGCGCGCAGCTCGCGCTCCTCCTCGGGCGTGACGAAGACGAAGCGCAGGCGCTGCGCGCGCCCCGGGCGGTGATGGATGCCGCCGACGTTCACGTCGCGGATCGCGCCCGCCGGATCGGCCACCGCGACCGCCTGCACCAGCCGGCGCATCGTGTCGACGTCGCCGGTGAGCACGATGCCGTGGCGCGGATCGGTGCGATAGCGCGCGTGCACGCGCGCCGCGGCGTCCACGTCGTGGAAGAAGACCTCCATCTCCGGCGGCACGCCCATGCGATAGAGCTCCTGCTCCCACTCGCTGGCCGCGACCTCGTCGTCCACCAGGACGATGAAGCCGATGTCGAGCGGTCGTCCCCATCCCACCACCACCTGTCCGTGGATCAGGCGGTCGTCGATCCGGTAGATCTCAACGGGCACCGCCGACCTCCGGGCCGGGTGCAGCGGTCGAGGTGACCAGCGGGGGCGACGGCGGCGCGGCGGGGGCGGCGGGCGGCGCTGGCGGCGCCACGAGCACGAGCGCGCCGCGCCCGCGCTCCACCGCGCGCGCGAGCGCCTGCGCCGACGCCTCCGCGGCGGACGGCCCGTCGGCCGACGCGGGCTCGCTCGCCATCACGAAGTCGAGCACGGCCGGCAGGTTCGCGCCGGTGACCAGCCGCAGGTCCGGGCGCTCGCGCAGCAGCCGCCGCGACGCGATGGTGCAGCTGCCCGCCGGCAGGTCGGTGAAGATCACGCGCACCGACGCGTGCCGCACCGCCTCGCGCAGCGCGGCGTCGATCTCCGCGGGGCCGAGGCCGCGGTTCGTGATCGGCAGCAGCAGGTCGCCGCGCCCGGTGATCTGCGCGACGGCGGACACGAGCCCCGCGGCGAAGTCGCCGTGGCCGGCGACGACCGCCAGCGCGCCCGGCGTGGGCCCGTCGGCAGAGGGCGCGTCCGGCGTCGGCGCGTCCGGCGTCGGCGCGTCCGGGGCGCTACTCGTCATCTTCCTGGAGATAGCGGCGGAGGTCCGCCTCGTGCGCGTGCGCGACGCCCACCGGCGCGCGGGGCGCCTGGCCGTCGCCGGACGCCGCGCGCATGCGCGTGATGAGGCGCTGGTTGAACGCCTCCGCCGGGTTCACGCCGCTGTAGCGCAGCAGGTGGTTCATGGCGATCACCTCGGCGATCACCGTGATGTTCTTGCCCGGGTTGAGCGGCACGCGGATCTGCGGCAGCTCGACGTCGAGGATCGTGTGCGTCTCGCCGTCGAGCCCCGTGCGATCGACCACCGCCTCCTGGTTCCACTCCTCGAGGTGCACCACGACCTCGAGGCGCTTCTGCTGGCGCACCGCGCGGATGCCGAAGATCGCCGGGATGTCGATCAGCCCGATGCCGCGGATCTCCATGAAGTGCCGCTGCAGCTCGTGCCCGCGGCCGATCAGCACGTCGTTGCCGCGCCGCTTCACGATCACCAGGTCGTCGGCCACCAGGCGATGCCCGCGCTCCACGAGATCGAGCACGCACTCGCTCTTGCCGATGCCGCTCTGCCCCGTGAAGAACAGGCCGACG
>CBHYLO010000208.1:0-7222 GCA_966128675.1 uncultured bacterium
CGCGCGGGATCGCGCCACGCGCCGGCGCC
The DNA here is from genome assembly GCA_966128675.1 of uncultured bacterium. Lineage (GTDB taxonomy): Bacteria > Gemmatimonadota > Gemmatimonadetes > Gemmatimonadales > Gemmatimonadaceae > Roseisolibacter. The sequence continues at coordinate 30 of CBHYLO010000208.1, forward strand.
CTGCAGCGCGACCGACTGCGCCGCGAGCCGCAGCAGCGACGCGAGCAGCAGCAGCACCGTGGCCGCGACCGCGAGGCGGCCGGCGTCGCGCGTCGCGGCGGCGGCCCAGCCGTCCGGCGCGCCGCGGCGCGCGGCCGCGGGCACCCCGCGCGCGCGGAACCCCACCGCGCCGACCAGCGTCAGCATCGCCGCGAAGCCGAGCCAGCGCACGGCCGCGTAGGCGGGCGACTGCGCGTCGAACGACGACGCGGGCGGCACGTCGGCCTGCGCGGCGTGCACGGCGTGCGTCGTATCGGACGCCGTGTCGGGCACGTCCGCGTGCTCGGCCTGCGCGGCGGTGTCGACGGCCGGCGGCGCCGGCGGCGCGAGCCCCGCCGCGCCGCTGTCGATCGAGAAGCGGTAGCGCCCGCGCACCGGATGCCCGTCGCGCCCGGCGATCTGCCACGCGACGGTGTAGGTGCCCGCGCGCAGCGCGCCGGTGACGTCGGCGACCAGCACCGCGGCCGAGTCGCCGCGCCGCAGCGCGGAGAGCGCGACGCCCTGGCCGTCGGGGTCCAGCAGCTCGAGGCGCGCGACGGCCAGCTCGATGGCCTCGTTGAAGGTCAGGCGCAGCAGCCGCGGCGCGACCGCGAGGTGCGCGCCGCTGCGCGGGTCCGACGCGCGCAGCACGCCGTGGGCGAACGCGGCGGTCGGGAACGCCAGCAGGAGGGCGAGAGCCAGTCTTCCGAGGAAGCGGAGCACGATGAGACGGAGAACGGTGGAGCGAAGAACGATACCGCGTGGAACGGAAAAGCGGACCATGTGCGCTCCACCGTCTCGCGTCCTTCCGTTCTCCACTGCATCGTCCTCCGCGTCCTCGCACTCCGCCGCATCGTGCTTCCCGCCCTCGGCTCGCTCGCCGCGAGCCTCGACGCGATCCTCGCGCCGGCCGACGATCCCGTCGTCGTGCTGCACGACCGCGCGGCGCCCGTCGCGCGGCTGGGGCTCGCGCTGGAGCCGTGGCCCGGGCTGCGCGCGTGGATCGACGCCGAGGCGCTGGACGCCGTGCTGCTCCACCGCCACTGGTCGCTGGCGCGCGACGCGTGGCCGGCGGCGGTGGGCCTGCTGGCCAGCCACGACGCCTTCGACCGGCGCTACGGCTTCGGCCGCACGCCCGAGCTGGCGGACGCGCTCTCCCTCACCCTCGGCGAAGCCCGCGACTCGCTCGGCGACCGCGACGGGCACCCGCTGGGCAGCGTGGGCACGGTGCGCGCGGGCGGCGTGGTGGACGCGGACGCGCTGCGCGCGGCGCTCGTGCGCGCGTTCGGCGGCGTGGAGGCGGAGCTGGCGCCGGCCCGCGCCGCGCCGACGGCGCGCGTGGCGATGGCGCGCGCGATGACCCCCGCCCTCATCGAGCGCGCGGCCGCCCTCGGCGCCGGCGCGTACGTGACGGGCCAGCTGCGCACCCCCGCGCGCGAGGCCGCCGTGCGCGCGGGGCTGCACGTCCTCGCGGTCGGGCACCGGCGGGCGGAGGAGTGGGCGCTGGCGCTGCTCGCGCGGGCGCTCCGCGCGACATGGCCGGGACTCGAGACGAGACTTGCGGAGGACGGAGGAGCGGAGGGCGGAACGGCGGAGGACGATGACGCGTGAGCCGGTGGGGCGGACCCCTCGGGCTTGAAGCGTCGAGCCGAGAGGTCCGCCGTCTCGTCCCACGCCGTTCCGTCCTCCGCCCCATCGTCCTCCGCAGTATCGTTCTCCGATGCACACTCCCAACGGCGTCCTTCGCGTCGGGCTGATCGGCTACGGTCTCGGCGGCGCGGTGTTCCACGCCCCGTGCATCGCGGTCACCGACGGGCTGCGGCTGGACGCGATCGTGACGCGCGACCCGGAGCGGCACCGGCAGGCCGCGCGCGAGCATCCGGGCGCGCGCATCGTTCCCTCGGCCGATGCGCTGTGGGCGATGGCCGACGCGCTCGACCTCGTGGTGATCGCCGCGCCGAACGGCGCGCACGCGCCGCTGGCGACGGCCGCGCTGTCGCACGGCCTGCACGCGGTCGTGGACAAGCCGTTCGCGACCAGCGCGGCCGACGCGCGCGCGGTCGCGGACGAGGCGCGCCGCCGCGGGCTGCTCGTCGCGCCCTACCACAACCGCCGCTTCGACGGCGACTTCCTCACGCTGCGGCGCCTGCTGGCCGACGGCGCGCTCGGCGCGCTGCACCGCTTCGAGTCGCGCTTCGACCGATGGCGCCCGAGCGCCAAGCCGCGCTGGACCACGGCCGACGCGTCGCAGCGCGGCGAGGGGATCGACCTCGACCTCGGCACGCACCTGGTGGATCAGGCGCTCGTGCTGGGCGGACCGGTGCGGCACGTGTACGCGGAGCTCGACCGCCGGCATCCGGACGTCACGGTGCCCGACGACCTGTTCGTCGCGCTGACGCACGCGTCGGGGCTGCGGTCGCACCTGCACGCGAGCACCGTCGCCGGCGTGCCCGGCCCGCGCTTCGCGGCGTACGGGTCGCGCGCGGCGTACGTGAAGCACCACGCCGATCCGCAGGAGGACGCGCTGCGCGCCGGCGCGCGCCCCGAGGGCGCCGGGTGGGGCGAGGAGCCGCCCGAGCGCTGGGGCACGCTCGGCGCCGGCGACGCGCGCGAGCCGGTGCGCACGCACGCGGGCAGCTACCCGCGCTACTACGCGGGCATCGTGGACGCGCTGCGCAACGGCGGGCCACCGCCCGTGTCGCCCGAGGACGCGATCGCGGGGCTGGAGATCCTCGAGGCGGCGCGGGTGTCGGCGGCCGAAGGGCGCGTCGTGACGCTGGACCCGCGCGACGCGTGAGCGCACCGCCCGCGCTCGTGCGCGCCGTCTGCTGGCGGCGCCTCGACGTGCCGGGCCACGAGAGCGTGCGCCTGCTGCGCGCCGCCGACGGCTGGCGGCTGGAAGGCACCGTCGCGCTCCGGCACGCGGGCGACGCGGTCGCGCTGCGCTACACCGTCGCCTGCGACGACGCGTGGCGCACGCGCGCCGGCACCGTGCAGGGATGGATCGGCGCGCGCGACGTCGACCTCACGCTCGCGCGCGACGCCGCCGACCGGTGGACGCTGAACGGCGCGCCGTGCCCCGCGGTCGACGGGTGCGTGGACGTCGACTACGGCTTCAGCCCGTCCACCAACCTGCTGCCCATCCGCCGCCTGGGGCTCGCGACCGGCGACGAGGCCCTCGTGCGCACCGCGTGGCTGCGCTTCCCCGAGCTCACGCTCGAGGTGCTGGAGCAGACGTACGCGCGCACCGCCGACCGCACGTGGACGTTCGCGAGCGGCGGCGGCGCGTTCCGCGCCACGCTCGACGTGGACGCGCACGGGCTGGTGACGCGCTACGGCGACTGGTGGGTGGCCGAGGACGCGTGATCCTTCACGTGCGTGGCGCGCCCGCCAGCCGGCGCACCAGCTGGTCGAGGAACTCGAGCCCCTGGTAGAACGAGCGCACGCGCAGCTTCTCGTCGCGGCCGTGCGCGTTGGTCTCGCCGGGCGACGAGAAGATGCCGCTGACGCCGAACGTCGGGATCCCGGCCTCGCGCAGCTGCCGGCCGTCGGTCGCGCCGGTGGACATCGTCGGGATGACGGGGATGTCGCCGAACATCCGCTTCGTCAGCGTGGTCGCCTCCGACAGCACGGCGGCGTCGATCGCGCTCGGCGGCACGCCGACCCGCGGCGCCTCGAGCATCCGCACCTTCACCGCGGTGTCCGCGAACGCGCCGGCGAGCACGCGCATCGTCTCCTCGGAGCCCGACGTGGGCGCGATGCGGCAGTTCACGTTCGCCGTCGCCAGCTGCGGCAGCGCGTTGTTCGCGTGCCCGCCGCCCAGTCGCGTCGCGACGCACGTCGTGCGCAGCATCGACGCGTAGCGGTCGTCGCGCGACAGCGTCGCCGCGGCCGCGGTGTCGCCCGGGTTCGCGACCAGCGCGCGCATCGCCGCCGCCATCTCGGCGCGCGGCTCGACCTTCGCCGTCTCCTCGAAGAAGCCGCGCGTCACCGGGTTGAGCGCGACCGGGAACCGGAAGCGCGACAGCCGGCCCAGCGCCTCGGCCAGCCGGTAGATCGCGTTGTCGGCGCGCGGCACGCTGGAATGGCCGCCGGTGTTCGCGACGGACAGCGCGTAGTCGGTGTAGACCTTCTCCGCGGCCTGGATGGCGTGGAACAGCGGGCGCGCGTCCGGCCCCGGCCCGTCCAGCGTGCCGCCACCGCCCTCGTTGATCGCGTACGCGGCCTCGATGAGCGGGCGGTGGTTGGCGATCAGCCACGACACGCCGTTCGCGTCGCCGCCCTCCTCGTCGGCCGTCAGCGCCAGCACCAGGTCGCGGTCGGGCGTCCACCCCTCGCGCTTCCACTTCAGCAGGTTGGCGACGAACATCGCCGCCATCGCCTTGTCGTCGGCGGTGCCGCGTCCCAGGAAGTAGCCGTTCTCCTCGTGCAGCACGAACGGGTCGCGCGGCCAGTCGCTGCGGTTCGCGGCGACGACGTCGAGGTGCGCCAGCAGCAGGATCGGCTTCCCCTGCCCGCGGCCGCGGTAGCGCACGACCAGGTTGCCCTTGCTCGGCTTCCCCTCCGGCACCAGCACGCGCACGTCGGCGGCCGGGAAGCCCGCGGCGCGGAAGCGCGCGGCCATCGCCTGCGCGGCCCGCGTCGTCGAGCCGACGGAGTCGACCGTGTTGATCTCGACCAGCTCCTTGTAGACGGCGCGCGCGAGCTGCTGGTGCGCGGTGAGCGCGGGCGCAGCGGGCGCCTGCGCGGCGAGCGGTGCGGCGAGCGGTGCGGCGATCAGGAACAGCAGCGGGAGGGCGCGGCGCATCGTCAGCGGGAGAGGGTGAGGGTGAAGGTGCTGCCCACGCCGACCTCGCTGGCGACGGCGAGGTCGCCGCCCATGCCGCGGGCGAGGTCGCGGCTGATGGCGAGACCGAGGCCCACGCCGTCCTGCGTGCGCGTGAGGCGCGGGTTCACCTGCACGAACGGCTCGAAGATGCTCGCGAGCTTGTCGGGCGACACGCCGATGCCCGTGTCGGCGACGGTGATGCGCACGCGCGCGGCGTCGGCCGCGCAGCCGATGGCGATGCGGCCGCCCGGCGCGGTGAACTTGACGGCGTTCGTCAGCAGGTTGAGCAGCACCTGCCGCAGCTTCTCGGCGTCCGCGCGCACGGTCAGCGCGCGGTCGCAGCCCGCGTACTCCAGCGTCAGCCCGCGCGCGCGCACCTGCGGCGCCACCAGCGCCTCCGCCGTCGCGATCGACTCGTCGACGGGCACCTCGTCGATGCTGTAGCGCACGTTGCCCGTCTCGACGCGCGCGTAGTTCAGCACGTCGTTGATGAGGCCCAGCAGGTGCTGCTGGCTCTTCTGGATGCGCGCGAGGTCGTCGCGCTGCTCGTCGGTCACGGGTCCGCGGATGCCCAGCTCCATCAGCTCCGCGTAGCCGCCGATGGCGTTGAGCGGCGTGCGCAGCTCGTGCGACATCACCGCGAGGAACTCGCTCTTCGCCCGGTTGGCCGCCTCGGCCTCCGCGCGCGCGGTCTCGGCCTCCTGGCGCGCGGCGCGCTCCGCGTCCAGCAGGCGCGCGCGCTCCTCGACGTCCACCACCGACCCGATGTAGCCGAGGAACTCGCCCGCGTCGCCGAAGCGCGGGGCGGCGGCGTCCACCATGCGGCGGTGCTCGCCGTCGGCGCGGCGCAGCCGGTACTCGGCGCGGAACGGCACCTGGCGCGCGTTGGCGTCGACGAACACGTCGCCGGCCCGCTGGCGGTCCTCGGGGTGCACGGCGTCCAGCCAGCCGAAGCCGAGGCCCGTCGCCTCGGTCTGGCCGGTGAAGCCGTACCACTCGCGGTTGAGGAACGAGCAGGTGCCATCGGGCTCGGTGACCCAGAGCATCACCGGCGCGTGGTCCGCCATGTTGCGGAAGCGGGCCTCGCTCTCGCGCAGCGTCGTCTCGGCCTCGCGCCGCAGGCGCGCGAGCGAGAGGTGCGCGCCCACGCGCGCCACCAGCTCCTGCGCCGCGAACGGCTTCACGAGGTAGTCGTCGGCGCCCGACTGCACGCCCTCCACGCGCGCGTCCTCGCCCGCGCGCGCCGAGAGCAGGATGACGGGCAGGTCGCGCAGCGCGGGATCGTCGCGCAGCGCGCGCAGCAGCCCGAAGCCGTCGAGCCGCGGCATCATCACGTCGCTGAGCACGAGGTCGGGCCGCCGCGCGCGCGCCGCGTCGAGCGCGGCCTGCCCGTCGGCCACGCCGTCCACGTCCCAGCCCTGCGCCGCCAGCAGGCGCGCGACGTACTCGCGCATGTCGGCGTTGTCGTCGGCGACCAGCACGCGCGCGCCGGCGACGACGCCGAGGTGCGCGAGGACCGGCGGCGCGCCGTCCGCGGCGGCGGACGCGATGGCGGCGTGCTCGCCGGTGGTCTGCGGCAGCCAGCGCAGCGCCTCCTGCACGAAGGGCGCGGCGCCGGTGGCGGTGGACGCGCGCGCGCGCTGCGCGCCCGCGGTTCCCAGCCGCTCCGCCGGCAGGTGCGCGGTGCCGGGGCGCAGCCGTACCGTGAAGCGCGTGCCGACGCCCGGCGCGCTGGCGACGTCGATGGTGCCGCCGTGGCGCTGCACGAGCTCCTGCACCAGCGCGAGGCCGATGCCGGTGCCCTCGTGCGTGCGGCTGCGCGCGTTGGCCACGCGGTGGAAGCGGTCGAAGATGCGCGGCAGCTCCTCCGGCGCGATGCCGACGCCCGTGTCCTCCACCGTCACCTCGACCGCGTCGCCGGAGCTGCCGTCGTCGGCGGGCCGCACGCGCACCGCGATGCCGCCCGCGAACGTGTGCTTGAACGCGTTCGAGAGGAGGTTGAGGACGACCTTCTCCCACATGTCGTGGTCGAGGTACACCGTCGACAGGCCCGCGGGCAGCGGCGGCGCGTCGACCGTGAGCGCGAGCCCCGCGCGCTCGCACGCCGAGCGGAACGCGCTCGCCAGCTCCGCGGTCAGGACGGCGACGTCGGTCGGCTCGTACACGGCCTCGATGCGCCCCGCCTCGATGCGCGAGAAGTCGAGCAGCGAGTTGACGAGCCGCAGCAGCCGCAGCGCGTTGCGGTGGACGAGCTCCAGCCGGACGCGGTTCTCCGGCATCGTGGTCGGGTCCGCGAGCGCGTCCTCCGCGGGGCCGAGCATGAGCGTCAGCGGCGTGCGGAACTCGT
>CBHYLO010000209.1:0-7219 GCA_966128675.1 uncultured bacterium
GGACGCCTGGCCGGGCCGCGTGACGTCGCGCCGCTTTGCCGGCGGCACCACGGTCCACCAGGTGGCGCTCGACGGCGGCGTGACCGTGCAGGTGGCGAGCGCCGACCGCGGCGTGCGCGAGGGCGACGCGGTGCGCGTGCGCCTCGCGGCCGCGCAGGTCGCCGTCGTCGGGTCCGACACGTAGATTGGCCGCCACATGAGGCGCACATGATCCCTCCCGCCGACGATCCCACGCCGCCCGACGACGCCGCGCGCTTCCGCGCGACGCTGGTGCGCGTCATGGCCGTGCAGGTCGTGACCCTCGTCGTGCTCTGGCTCGCGCAGCGCCACTACACCGTCTGACCGCCGCCCCGTGCACTGGCTGAACTGGCTGATCGTCGTCGTCTACCTCGTGTACGTCGTCGGCGACGGCCTGCGCCGGTCGCGCGACACGCAGAACCTCGACGGCTACTTCCTCGCCAGCCGCAGCCTGCCCTGGTGGGCGGTGGGCCTGTCCGTCATGGCGACGCAGCTCTCGGCCGTGACGATGATCGGCACGACGGGGCAGGGCGCCACCGACGGCCTGCGCTTCGTGCAGTTCTACTTCGGGCTGCCGCTGGCGATGGTGATCCTCGGCGTCACGCTCGTGCCCTTCCTGCACCGCGCGAAGGTCTACACGGCGTACGAGTACCTGGAGCGGCGCTTCGACGCGAAGACGCGGTCGCTGACGGCGTTCCTCTTCCTGGTCTCGCGCGGCATGTCGTGCGGCACGATCATCGCCGCGCCCGCGGTCGTCTTCTCCGCGATCTTCGGCTGGCCGCTCGGCTGGTCGGTGGCGCTGATGGGGATCCCGACCGTCATCTACACCGTGATCGGCGGCGTGCAGGCGGTCACCTGGGCCGACGTGAAGCAGATGGTGCTGATCGTCGTCGCGGTGCTCGCGATCTTCGTCGTGCTGCTGGCGCGCATCCCCGTGCCCGCGGGCGACGCGCTGGCCATCGCCGGCGCCGCGGGCCGCATGCGCGTCTTCGACTTCTCGCTCAACCTCACCGACACGTACACCGTCTGGTCGGGGATCGTCGGCGGCACCTTCCTGATGCTGTCGTACTTCGGCACCGACCAGAGCCAGGTGCAGCGCTACCTCACCGCGCGCTCGGTGGACGAGGCGCGCAGCTCGCTGCTGATGAGCGCGTACTGGAAGATCCCGCTCCAGGCGCTGATCCTGCTCGTCGGCGTGCTGGTGTTCGTGTTCTACCAGTTCCAGACGCCGCCGCTGCTCTACAACCCCGCGCACGAGCGCCGCGCCCGCGCCGCGCAGCCGGCGGAGTTCCAGGCGCTGGAGTCGCGCTACGCGACCGCGCTCGCCGACCGGCAGACCGCGGCGCGGGCGTTCGCCGCCGCGCGCCACGCGGGCAGCGGCGCCGAGTCGCCCGCGGCCGCGGCACTGCGCGAGCGCGAGACGGCGGTGACCGCGGTGCGCGGCGAGGCGCTGCAGCTGGCCGAGCGCGTGACCGGCGAGCCGTCGCGCGACGTGAACTACATCATCCCGCGCTTCGTCCTCGACCAGCTCCCGATCGGGCTCGCCGGGCTGTTCGTGGCGGGCGTGATGGCGGCCGCGATGTCGAGCATCGCCGCGGAGCTCAACTCGCTGGCGACGTCGACCGTCATCGACTTCTACCGCCGGTGGGTGCGGCCCGACGGGCCGGACGCGCACTTCCTGACCGTCTCCAAGCTGGCCACGGCGGCCTGGGGCGTCTTCGCCTGCGTCGTCGCCACCTACGCGGTCAGCCTCGGCTCGCTCATCGAGGTCGTGAACCGGTTCGGGTCGTTCTTCTACGGGTCGATCCTCGGCGTCTTCCTGCTGGCGATGATCCCGTCGGCGCGCGCGCTGGGTGCGTTCGTCGGGCTCATCGCGGGGATGTGCGCCGTGGCGGCGGTGAACTTCGGCGCGCCGAGCGTGTCGTTCCTCTGGCACAACGTGATCGGCGCGGTGACGGTGGTGGTGGTCGGGGTGTTGCTCGGGAGCCTGGCGCCGGCCCGCCGGCCCGCCGCCTGACGCGCGCCGATCCGCTAGCTTTCAGGCATCGCCCCGCTGTGGCCGGTCCGCCGGCCGGGAGCACTGCCGTGACCGACACCTCGCCGACCCAGCGCGTCGCCGACGCGCTCGACCCGCTCGACGGACCCGACGCGCTTGCCGTCGCCGGCACGCGGCCGCTGCCCGTCGCCCGCCCGGCCGGCGTCGTCACCGCGGCCACGCGCCGCCCGCACGTCGTCATCGTCGGCGGCGGCTTCGGCGGGCTGCGCGCCGCCCGCGCCCTGCGGAAGGCCGACGTCGACATCACGCTCGTCGACCGCACGAACCACCACCTCTTCCAGCCGCTGCTGTACCAGGTGGCGACCGCGGTGCTGGCGCCGAGCGACATCACCATCCCGATCCGCTACGTGCTGCGGAAGCAGCGCAATGTGACGGTGCTGATGGCCGAGGTGCGGCACGTCGATCCCGAGGCGCGCACGCTGACGCTCGACGACGACGGACGCACGCTCGCGTACGACTACCTGATCCTCGCGGCGGGCGCGCGGCACTCGTACTTCGGGCGCGACGAGTGGGAGGCGGTCGCGCCGGGGCTCAAGAGCATCGCCGACGCGTACGAGCTGCGGCGCCGCTTCCTGACGGCGTTCGAGGAGGCGGAGAAGGCCGCGACCGCGGAGGAGCGCGCCGCGTGGCTGACGTTCGTGATCGTCGGCGGCGGGCCCACGGGCGTCGAGCTGGCGGGCATGATCCCCGACACCGCGCGCGCGTTCCGCCGCGACTTCCGCAACATCGACACGTGCAAGGTGCAGGTCGTGCTGCTGGAGGGGAGCCCGCGCGTGCTCGCGGCGTTCCCCGAGAAGCTGCAGCGCGAGGCGCTGAAGGACCTGCGCGAGCTGCACGTCGACGTGCGCCTGTCGTCGATCGTGACGCGCGTCGACCGGGACGCCGTCCACGTCGGCGAGACGCGCATCCCCACGCACACGGTCTTCTGGGCCGCCGGCAACGCCGCGTCGCCGCTCGGCAAGCAGCTGGGCGCGGCGGTGGACCGGGCCGGCCGCGTGCAGGTCGAGGCCGACCTCTCCGTGCCCGGCCGGCCGGAGGTGTTCGTGGTCGGCGACATGGCCGTGGTCACCAGCGAGGGGAAGCCGGTGCCGGGCGTCGCGCCCGCGGCCAACCAGATGGGCGAGCACGCGGCGAGGAACCTGCTGGCGACGCTGGGCGGCGAGCCGCGGCGCCCGTTCCGCTACTTCAACAAGGGCGACCTCGCGACCATCGGCCGGCACCGCGCCATCGCCGCCTTCGGGAAGCTCCAGCTGGAGGGCTACCTGGCGTGGTTCCTCTGGCTGTTCGTGCACATCCTCTACCTGGTCGGCTTCCGCAACCGGGTGAGCGTGGCGCTGCAGTGGATGTACGCCTACTTCACCTGGCAGCGCGGCGTGCGGCTGATCAGCGGCGCGATGTCGCGCCGCGACAGCACCGGCACGCCCACCGAGCCGCCGGCCGCCTCGCCCCCGATCCCCGGCTGGAAGTAGGGGAAACTGCATCGCGTGCACCGCCGTACTTGCCGAACGGCGGGCAATCGGGCACCATCGCTGGGGGCCCAACGGTCGCACCGTTCGACGCGCGACGCCGCGCGGCCCGCTCCATCCCGCCGCACCACTCCGTCCGGTTCGCCGCCATGCCCGATTCGGCCCCCCTTCGCGTCCTGCTGGCCGAGGACGATGCGCCCACGCGCGAGCTCCTCGTCGAGCTGCTCACCAGGTTCGGCCACGCCGTCGTCGCGGACGTGGGCAGCGGGTCCGAGGCGATCGCGCAGGCCCGCGTCGCGCGGCCCGACGTCATGCTGCTGGACGTGCACATGCCCGACGCCTCGGGCGTGGAGGCGGCGCGCGAGATCGCGGCCGAGCTGCCGGACGTGGCGGTCGTGCTGATCACGGCCGACGAGACGCTGTCGCTGCAGCAGGAGGACGTGCAGGGGCTGAGCACCATCATGATGCTCCCCAAGCCCACGCCGCCGCAGATGCTCGACTCGCAGATCCGCATGGCGGCGCAGCAGGCGCGCGCGTACGCGCAGGCGCGGCGCGACGCGACCACCCTCAAGGCGCAGCTCGAGGCGCGCAAGCTGATCGAGCGCGCGAAGGGGATCCTGATGCGGCGCACGGGGTGCTCGGAGCCCGAGGCGTACCGCATCCTGCAGCGCTCCAGCCAGGACCGCTCGCAGCCGATGGTCGCGATCGCGCAGGCGGTGCTGGACTCGGAGCCGGGCGCCGGCGCGCGCTGACCGCGGAGTGGGCGAGGCCGCGGGCCGCGGCCGCGCCCGGTCAGAGGAAGGACTCGCCGTCCAGCCCCGCGGGGATGGGCAGGCCCCGCGCCCGCAACGCGCTCGGCATCACGTCGACGGTGCGGCGCGGCGTGCGGGCCACCGGGCGGCTGGTGAGCAGCGGCACCAGCATGTGCTCGCGGTGCAGCGCGCCGTGCGACGAGAGGTGCGGGATCGGCTCGTAGCGCGAGCGCAGGTCCCAGTCGCGCGCGGCCGAGACGACGATCTCGCCGGAGCGCGGGGCGCCGGCCAGGTGGGCGATCTGCACCAGCGCGTCCGGATAGTCGCCGGCCGCGCAGGCGTCGTACGCCGCGTCCGCGTCGAGCGCCTCGAGCGGGCCGCCGAGCGCCAGCGGATCGCCGTCGAGCGGGCGGTAGGCGTAGCGGTAGGCGTGCGCCGGCGGCGTGCCGGCGCCGGCGGGCGACGCGGGCGCCGACGGGTCGAGCGTGCGCGTCACGAGCGCGGCGCCGCGTCCGCGGCCGCGCACCTCGCACGTGTCGGGGTCGTGCGGCAGCAGCACGAGGTCCACCGAGGGGCGCAGCAGCAGGTCGCGCACGGCGGCGTCCCAGCGCGGCGCCAGCGCGGGCCACCACGGGCGCGCGCGGCGCGCGAGCTCCAGGTAGACGTGCGCCATGGCGTTGCCGCTCACCATCACGGCGACCTCGCGGCGCGGCGCGGCGGTGAACGGGTGCGCGACCGTGCGGTGGCCGCGCGCGCGGAACCAGTCGGCCAGGTCGTCGTGCGCCTTCACCGGCGAGTGCCCGTGGTCGCTGACGACCCAGAGGTGCATGTCGCGCCACCAGCCGCCGCGCTCCGCGTCGGCGCGCAGCTCGGCCGCCACCTCGTCGACGATCCGCATCGCGCCGGCGACGAGCGGCGCGCCGTGGCCGGCGGCGTGCGACGTCTTGTCGATGCCGGTGAGCGCCGCGAAGACGACGCGCGGCGCGCCGCCGCCGGCCGCCGCGTGGGCGTCGCGCACGCGGCGCGCGACCTGGCCGCCGACGTCGCGGTCGATCTGCAGCCCGCCGGCGCCGTTGCCGCTGAAGTGCGTGCGCGCGGCGCGCAGCGCGAAGCCGGCGCCGCGCGCCATGCGGTCGCGCCCCGCCAGCCCGCGGCCGATGACGTTGAGCGCCGCGAGCCCCGGCGGCGCGAGCTCGAACAGCGTCGGGGCGTCGGGCGCGAGGTCGCGGTCGACGTGCCGCATCTCCGCGCCGACGTAGCTGCGCGTCGCGTCGGGCCAGGTGGCGCGCGTGCGCGCGCGGTCGAACCAGCGCAGCCCCGGCAGCCCGATGGGGCCGGGGAAGCGGCCCATCAGGAACGGCGCGTAGGCGGGCCCGGTGACCGACGGGAACGCGGTCGCGACCGTGTGGTACGCGCCCTCCGCGCGCAGCCGCGCGAGCGACGGCAGCGAGCCGTCGTCGAGGGCGTGCGCGAGCGCGTCGGGGCGCGCGCCGTCGGCGACGAGGATGACGACCAGGGACAACGGCGGGCGGGGCGAGGAGGTGGCGCGGTTCCTGACGGGCGGCGTAACGTGTTCCCGCACTCGCCAGGAGACCGATGAAGAAACCTAGCACGACGCGCCGGCCGGCGACCAAGCGCTCGGCCGCGAAGACCGTGAAGACCGCGAAGACGGCAGCGACCGCGAAGGCGGCATCGACGCGTGCGGCGTCGCGTGGCGCCGCGAAGAAGCCGCGCACGGCCAGCGGCAAGCACGCGAGCCCCGACGTGCTCGCGGCCGCGGAGCAGAACGCGCGCGAGGGGCTGCAGCGGCGCACCGAGGAGGGCCACCGCAAGGCGGGCCGCACGCCGCCGACGCAGAAGGCCGGGCCGGCGCCGCGCTCCACCGGCGCGTCGCGCGTGGTCGACGAGTCGATCCGCGACTATCCCGTCGTCACCGAGGACGAGAAGCTGCTCGCGCTGCCCGACGGGCGCGTGCAGACGCCCGACTTCACGCGCACCGACACGTGGCGCGTGATGCGGATCATGGGCGAGTTCATCGAGGGCTTCGACACGCTGAGCAAGGTGCGGCGCGGCGTGACGATCTTCGGCTCCGCGCGCACCGGGCCCGACGACCCGCAGTACCACGCGGCCGTCGAGGTCGGGCGGCTGCTGGCCGAGGCGGGCTTCGACGTCATCACCGGCGCGGGGCCGGGGATCATGGAGGCCGGCAACAAGGGCGCGAAGGCCGCCGGCGGCCAGTCGATCGGCTGCAACATCGAGCTGCCGTTCGAGCAGGGGAGCAATCCCTACGTCGACACGCTCGTCAACTTCCGCTACTTCTTCGTGCGGAAGACGATGTTCATCAAGTACTCGGTCGCGTTCATCATCTTCCCCGGCGGCTTCGGCACGCTCGACGAGCTGTTCGAGGCGGTGACGCTGATCCAGACGGGCAAGATGTACCAGTTCCCCGTCGTGCTCTTCGGCCGCCACTACTGGGCGGGCCTGGTGCGCTGGCTGCAGACGCGCGTGCTGCAGGAGGGGAAGATCTCGCCGGGCGACCTCGATCTGATGATCATGACCGACGACCCGCGCGAGGCGGTGGAGGCCGTGGTCGCGGCCTACGGCGCGCAGCGCCAGCGGGCCGCGGAGGTCGGCGGCGACGGCGTCGGCGCCCATGCCGGCCGCACCGGGCATCGCGACGTGCCCTGACCGCCACCCCCGGACGTGCGACGAGGCGCGGAGAGCCCGGCTCTCCGCGCCTCGCGTCGTGCGGGCCTCGCGCGCGGGCTACTGCTGATGGATCGTCGTCAGCTCGACGACCTTCAGGCGGCGCGTGGTGGCGGGCAGCTTGAGGATCGCGACCTCGCCGACGGCCTTGCCGAGGAGGGCGCGCCCGATCGCGGAGCCCATGCTGACGTGGCCCTCCTGGAACTCGACCGCGTCGCCGA
>CBHYLO010000210.1:0-7207 GCA_966128675.1 uncultured bacterium
GGAGCGCGGCGGTGACGGCGAGGGCGGGGAGCAGCGGGTGTCGCATGGGCGGTCCGGAGCGGAGGGAACGGGGCATCGCAGCCCGGAAGCTATCCCGCGCGCAGCGCGCGTCCACGTGCTGTGGGCGCGCCGGGCATCGGTCGGCGAACGGAGATGCGGATGCTCCGGATTCCGACCAGCGATGCTCCGGATCGCTCCGCATGGCGGCGACGCTCCATGCGCCACGCGGAGCGATCCGCCTCATCCGCTCCATCCGGAGCATCCGTAGCCCCCCGAGTAGTTCGTGCCTGGTCGGTGCGACACCGGCCGCCGAGGGCACGGAGCGGAACGCAGCCCGCGGCGCCCCGAACTCCACCCGCCCGGCGCCCAGCGCCCCGGGCCCGCGGCGCGTAGTGCCAGGCGGCGGGGCGCCGAGGTGCGCGCCGCCCGTCCGGCCGCACCCGTCGCTCCCCTCGCATGCGCTTCCCCGCCCTCCGCCCGGCCCTTCTCGCCGCCGTCGTCCTCGCGCCGGCCGCGGCGCACGCCCAGGCGGCGCGCCCCGGCACGGCCCCGGCGCCTGCCGGCGCGGCGCCCGCCGTCCGCGTGGACCTCGCCCGCGACCGCGTCGGCCGCGAGCCCACGAGCTTCGTGCCGATGGTCGGCAACTGGGTCGTCACCACCGACGGCGGCCGCAAGGTCGTCATGGTCGACGGCCGCGCATGGAAGCGCGGGCAGCCCGCCGGCGGCCTCGCCGACAAGGCGCGCGCGATCTACGGCGCGCGGCACGAGGACTTCATCGACAACGTCAAGGCGTTCGCGTACTTCCCGATCGCGGTCGCGCGCGACGTCCCCGACTTCCGCAACGGCGACGTCTCGCTGCGCTTCAAGATGATCGCCGGGACGCTCGACCGGTGCGCCGGCATCCTCTTCGATGTGAAGCCCGACGGCGACTACCTCGCCGTCCGCTTCAACGGCACCGAGGACAACGTCGTGCTCTGGACCTTCACCGACGGCACGCGGAGCTTCGTCAAGCGCGGCGCCCAGAACTTCCCGCTCGAGCTGGGGACCTGGCACGAGCTGCGCGCGAGCGTCCACGGCACCGACTTCAAGGCGTACCTCGACGGGCAGCTGGTCCTCGAGCACACGCTGAATGCGCCCGTCTCGGGGAAGGTCGGCCTCTGGTCGAAGACGGACAGCATGTCCGAGTTCGCCGACTTCACCGTCACCCCGACGGCCCAGTGACGCGCGCCGTGCGCACCGCCCTGCGTCTCCTCTCGCGCCTCCTCTTCGGCCTCGTCCTGCTGCTCTCGGCGCGCCCCGCCGCCGCGCAGGCCGTGCGCAAGGACGCGCCCCGCCCCGCGCGCGCCGCGCGCCGCGCGGCGGCACGCTGCCGCGTCGACAGCGCCGCGCAGTGGTTCCGCCGCCAGCGCGCCTGGGCCGACGAGTCGCGCCACGACTGGAGCGACGCGTCGCTGCGCGCCGCGCTGCTGCGCGCCGCCGGCGTCGACGCGGCGGACGCCGCGCTGCCCGGCTTCGAGATCGTCGGCCGCGCCGCCGACGCGCCGGCCCGCGGCGACGCGGCCGAGCGGGGGCGGATGCTCGACTCGCTGCGCGCGCTGGCGAAGGATCGGCGGGCGCAGTGGCCCACGCGCTCCGTCGTCGGCCCCGCCGGCGTCCACGCCGTCTGGCTGCTCGTCGCCGGCGACTCCGCGCTCTCGCGCACCGCGCTGCACCGGATGATGGAGGCCGGCCCCGACGAGTCGCCGCCCGCCGCCGTCGCCACGCTCGAGGACCGGCTGCGCGTCGCGGCCGGCCGCAAGCAGATCTACGGCACGCAGTTCGTGCTCGCGCCCGACGGCACGCCGGAGCCCGCGCCGCTGGAGGACCCGCCGCGCGTGGACCTGCGCCGCGAGGCCGCCGGGCTGCCGCCGCTCGCCGCCTCCGTGTGCGCGTCGCGCGCGCCGCCGCGCCCCTGACCCCTCCTCCACTCCGTCGTCGATGAAGCTCGTCGTACCCGTCGTCTCCGCGCGCGCCGTTGGCGCCGCCCTCCTCGCGCTGCTCGCCGCCCCCGCGGCCGCGCACGCCCAGCGGACCGGGACCCTGCGCGGGACCGTGACCGCCGCCACCGACAGAGCGCCGCTCGAAGGCGCGCGCGTGGCCATCGTGACGCCGGAGCGCGTCGCCATCACCGGGCCCGCGGGCCGCTACGCCCTCCGCAACCTCCCCGCCGGCCACTACGAGGTGCTGATCACCGCCCTCGGCCGCGCGCCGCAGCGCCGCGGGATCGACGTCGCCGCCGGCGACACCGCGACGCTCGACGTCGCCCTCGCCGACGGGTCGCTCCTCCTCTCGAGCGTCGTCACGACCGCGACGCGCACGCCGCTGGAGGCGAGCCGCGTCGCCACCACCGTGAACGTGCTGACGCCGGAGCACGTGCGCACGAGCCCCGCCCGCGAGTCGCAGGACCTGCTGCGCGAGATCCCGGGCGTCGAGCTGCCGCGCACGTCGAGCCTCGTCGGCGGCACCGCGCAGATCGTCTCCATCCGCGGCGTCGACGAGGGACGCACGGCGGTGCTCTTCGACGGCATCCCGGTCAACGACGCCTGGGGCGAGTGGATCGAGTGGGGCCGCGTGCCGAAGGGGATGCTCGACCGCGTGGAGGTCGTCTCCGGCGGCACGTCGAGCCTCTACGGCAACGGCGCGATGGGCGGCGTCATCTCCTTCTTCTCGCGGCCGCTCGCGCCGGGCGCGGTGACGGCGACGGTGGAGGGCGGGAGCCGCGACGCGCGCCACGTCTACGCGGCCGCGGGCGTGCCGATCTGGGGCGCGCTCACCGCGAACGTCAGCGCCGACTACCAGGACGGCGGCGGCTACCGGCTGGTGGGCCCGGGCAGCACGCGCGCGACCATCGCGGGCCGCGACACGACGGTCGCGACCGTGGCGCCGGGGCTCGTCGACGTCGCGTCAGGCGTCATCCAGCGCAACGCGTACCTGCGGCTGAACTACGCGCCGTCGGCGCGCTGGTCGGCGTTCGCGACGGGGCACCTGTTCGGCGACACGCGCGGCACGGGCACGCCGCTCTCGCGCCAGACGCGCGAGCTGCAGCACGTGGACCTGGGCGTCGACTACGGCAGCGCGGCCACCGGCCGGCTCAGCGTGCGCGCGTGGGACGGCCGGCAGGACGAGCACCAGCGCTCCGCCGCGGTGCGCGCCAACTCGTCGACCTGCGGGGCGGCGTCGACCATCGCGCGGCAGTGCGAGGACAGCAGCGTGGTGGCCGACATCCCGAGCCACGACTGGGGCGCCTCCGCGCTCTGGACGCGCCGGGTGCCCGGCCTCGAGTCGATCACCGTCGGCGGCGACTTCCGCCACTACAGCGGCAACTACGACGAGATCGACTTCAACACGTCGTGCCCGGGCGCCAACTGCGGCCGCGTGACGCGCACGATCCTCTCGGGCGGCGAGCAGGCGCTGAGCGGCGCCTTCGTGCAGGCCATCGCGGCGCCGGTCGCGCCGCTGCGCGTGGAGCTGAGCGCGCGCGTGGACCGCTGGGACAACACGAACGGCCGCTCCGCGGACGCGACGGCCGGCGTCACGAGCTATCCCGACAGCAGCGCCGTCGCCTTCTCGCCGCGCGTCGGCGCGCGGTGGCAGGTGCTGCGCGGCCTCGCGCTGCACGGCGCCTACTACCAGGCCTTCCGCGCGCCCAACCTGGCCGAGCTCTATCGCAAGCAGATCACGCCGACGCAGGTGACGCTCCCCAATCCGTACCTCAAGGCGGAGCGCGCGCTCGGCCGCGAGGTGGGGCTGGAGTGGCAGCCGGCGGCGTGGGTGGACGTGAAGGGGACGTGGTACGTCGCCGACTACCGCGACTTCAACGTGCCGACGACGATCTCCAACACCGGCGGCGTGACGACGCGCCAGCGGCGCAACGTGACGCGCACGCGCAGCCAGGGCGGCGAGGCGTACATCGCGCTGCGCCCGGTCGAGGCGCTGTTCCTCAGCGCGGGCGTGAGCACCGACGACGCGCGCCAGCAGTCCAACATCGCCGACCCGGCGCACAAGCCGCACGTCAACCGCGTCCCGTCGCCGCGCCAGACGCTGCGCGCCACCTACACCTCGCGGCTGCTCGGCGCCTACACGGCGATCTGGCGCCACGAGGGGCACACGACGACGCTGCAGGGCGCGTGGCTCGACCCGTTCACGGTCGTCGACCTGCACGCGCGCCGCGAGGTGGTGCCGGGCGTGTCGGCGTTCGCCGCGCTGGAGAACGTCGGCGACACGCGCTACCAGGTGAACCTCACCGGCACGGGCACGAGCGCGCTGATGTCGTACGGCATGCCGCGCACGCTGCGCCTGGGCCTGACGCTCGACCGGCAGTGACGCCGGGGCCCGCGCGCCTCGCCGTGCGCGCGCTGCGCAAGCGCTTCGGCGCGGTCGAGGCGGTGCGCGACGCGACGTTCGACGTGCGCGCGGGCGAGGTCGTGGGGCTCCTCGGCCCCAACGGCGCGGGGAAGAGCACGATCCTGGAGTGCCTCGCCGGGCTCCTCCCCGCCGACGGCGGCACCGTGCACGTCGACGGACGCGCGCTCGCGCCCGACGCGCGCCGCGCGGCGCTGTTCTACCTGCCCGACGGCATCGCGCCATGGCCCGACGCGACCGTCGCGCAGGTGCTGGACCTCGCGGCCGACGCGTGGGGCACGCCCGCCGACGCGCGGCGCGCCTGGATGGAGGATGCGGCCGTCGCGCTCGACGTCGCCGCGCTGCGCGACCGCCGCGTGGGCGCGCTCTCCAAGGGGCAGCGCCGGCGCGTGCTGGTCGCGCTGGCGCTGCTCGTGCCGCGCCCGCTCGTGCTGATGGACGAGCCGTTCGACGGGCTGGACCTGCGGCAGACGCGCGCGGCCATCGCGCTCTTCCGCCGCGTCGCCGCCGGCGGCCGCTCGCTGCTGGTGTCGATCCACGCGATGCGCGACGCGGAGCGCGTCTGCGACCGGCTGGTCCTCGTCAGCGACGGCGTCGCGCGGGCCGAGGGGACGCCGGACGCGCTGCGCGCGCAGGCGGGGCTGCCGGGCGGCGACCTGGAAGACGTCTTCCTCGCGCTCGCGTGAGCCTCGCGCCGCGCGCGCTGCGCGCGCTGTTCCGCAAGGAGTGCCGCGAGCTCGCGGTGTCGCGCGCCACGCTGCTCTTCGCCGCCGCGCTCGGGCCGCTGGTGGGCGACGCGTACCGCACCGCCGCGCGCGCGTACGCGGAGGCGAGCGGCGCGGCGGGCGGGCCGGCCGCGCTCGCGCAGGGGCTGAGCCCCCTCGACGGCATCGTCGTGCCGACCTTCGGCGCGTACGCGCTGGCGGCGGCGCTGCTCTTCCCCTTCGTCGCGATCCGGCTCGTGTCGGCCGAGAAGGAGAGCGGCGCGCTGCGGCTGCTGCTGCAGGCGCCGACCAGTGTGGGCCTGCAGCTCGCGGTGAAGGCGGCGACGCTGCTGCTGGCGTGGCTGCTGGCGTGGACGCCGGGCCTGCTCGCGCTCGCGCTGTGGCGCGCGTCCGGCGGCCACCTCGATGCCGCGGAGACGCTCGCGGTGCTGCTCGGCCACCTGCTGCGCGGCGCGCTGGTGGTGGCGCTGGGCGCGCTCGCGGCGGCGGTGACGGAGAGCGCGGCGAGTGCGGCCGTCGTCGCGCTCGCGGCGACGCTGGGCGCGTGGGCGCTGGACTTCGCGGCGCAGGTGAACGGCGGCGCGCTGCTGGCGGTGGCGCGCTTCACGCCCGACGCGGCACTGCGCGCCTTCGAGCGCGGCGAGGTGCGGCTGGACGTGATCGCCGTCGTCGTCGTCACCGCGGCGGGGCTGCTGGCGCTGGCGGCGGCGTGGCTGCACCCGGGCCGTGCGCGCGCGGCGCGCCTCGCGCGCACGGCCGCGCTGCTCGCGCTGATGGCCATCGCGCTGCCGGCGGCCGCTCGCCTGCGCGCGAGCGCGGACGCCAGCGAGGATCGCCGCAACTCGCTCTCCGCCGCCGACGCGCGCGCGCTCGGGGCCGTGCGCGCGCCGCTGCGCGTGACCGTGCACCTCGCGCCCGAGGACCCACGGCTGGCGGACCTCGAGGGCGGCGTGCTGCGCAAGCTCCGCCGCGCGCTCCCGGAGGTCGACGTGCGCTACGCCGCGTCCACGTCCACGGGCCTGTTCGAGCGGCCGGGCGAGCGCTACGGCGAGATCTGGTACGAGCTGGAGGGTCGGCGCGCGCTGCAGCGCTCGACCACGGAGCCGATCGTCCTCGAGACCGTGTACGGCCTGGCCGGCATCGCGCAGCCCGCGCCCGACGACGCGCCCGCGTATCCGGGCCATCCGCACCGCGCATCGACGCGCGCGGCCGCGTGGCTGCTGTTCGGCGCATGGCCGCTGGGCGTCACGCTTCTCTGGCTCCTGCGTCGGCGGCAGCGCGCGGGACCCTGAGGGCGAACTGCTTCAGACAGGATTATCAGGATTTGCAGGATTCACAGGATTCATGGTGCAGCGTGGCGCGAGGGGCCGTCCCGCTACGCGACGCGCAATCCTGTAAATCCTGTCAATCCTGATAATCCTGTCCAATGCTCTTCGCGATCCCGTCTCACGAGCTGCACGACAGCATCGAGCACCCCGCGCGGTCGCGCGCCCACTCGGGACGCCGCGCGGCGAACGCCGCGTGCTCGGGCTGGTCGTCGTAGGGACGGCGCATGACCTCCAGCAGCGTCTGCACGACCGTCGGATCGCCCGCCTCGGCCGCGTCGATCGCCTGCTGCGCGAGGTAGTTGCGGAGCACGTAGCGCGGGTTCGCGGCGTGCATGCGCGCGCGCCGCGCCGCGAACGGGTCGCCTGTCGCCACCAGCGCGTGCCAGCGGCGCAGCCACGCGGCGAGCGTCGCGCCGTGCGCCGCGCGCTTGTCCGCGTCGTAGAAGACGTCGCCCAGCAGCGCGAGGGCCGCGTCGTCCTCCGCTGGCACCGCCTCGACCTCGCCGAGCGCGCGGAAGAAGAGCGTGTAGTCGACCTCCGCCTCGTAGAGCAGCGCGAACGCCTCGCCGACGAGCGCGCGCGCCGGATCGGTGGCCGCGCCCAGCGCCGGCAGCCCGAACTTCGCCGCCAGCATCGCGTCGTACTCGGCCACGTACGTCGCGTGGTAGCGGTCGATCCCCGCCTGCAGCGGCTCGACCGACGCGAACAGCGGCGAGATCGCGCGCGCCAGCTGCATCAGGTTCCACTGCGCGA
>CBHYLO010000211.1:0-7149 GCA_966128675.1 uncultured bacterium
GCGCCCGGCGCCGCCGCGCTGGCCGACTCCGCGCTGACGACCACCCCGCGCCTTCCCGAGGAACACCTGGTGCTCGCGGGCACGCACCTGGAGGCCTAGGACTACGGGCGCGCCGACGCGGCGGTGCGCAGCGCGCTGGCCGTGGACTCGACCGCGCCCGACGCGCTGACGATGCTCGCCGCCGTGCGCCGCCTGCAGGGCGATGCCGCGGGCTTCGAGGCCGCGCGGCGGCGCGTGCTCGCGCGGGCGCCACGCCACGCCGCGCTGTACGCGACGCTGGCCGACCTCGCGGCCAAGCAGCGGCAGTACGCCACCGCGGCGCGCCTGGGCGCCGAGGGCGTGGCGCTGGACTCGACGTCGTGGCGCAGCCACGCGGTGCGCGGCATCAACCAGCTGCGGCTGGGACACGCCGACTCCGCGCGCGCGAGCCTGGAGCGCGCGTTCGCCGGCGACCCGTACGACGTCTGGACGAAGAACACGCTGGACCTGCTGGACGCGACGCGCGGCTACCGCACCACGCGCACGGCGCGCTTCACGCTGCTGGCCGACAGCACCGAGTCGGCGCTGCTCACGCTGTACCTGGGCGACCTGCTGGAGGACGGCTACGACAAGCTGTCGCGGCGCTACGGCTACCGCCCGCCGCCCATCCGGATGGAGCTGTACCGCAGCCACGCCGACTTCTCGGTGCGCACGGTGGGCCTCGCGGGGCTCGGCGCGCTCGGCGTGAGCTTCGGGCCGGTGCTGGCGATGGACGCGCCGTCGGCGCGCGGCGCGGGCGACTTCCACTGGGGCGCGACGGCCTGGCACGAGCTGGCGCACACCTTCACGCTCGGCGTCACGGACAACCGCGTGCCGCGCTGGCTGTCCGAAGGGCTGTCCGTGCTGGAGGAGCGGCGCGCGCGGCCGGGCTGGGGCGACGGGCCGACGCCGGCGTTCCTGTCGGCGTGGCGCGAGGGGCGCGTGCCGCCGCCGAGCCGCCTGAACGACGGCTTCGTGCGGCCCGTGTTCCCGCAGCAGGTGATCCTCTCGTACTACGCCGCGTCGCTGGTGTGCGAGATGATCGAGCGCGACTTCGGCGCGGCCGCGGTGCCGGCGCTGCTGGCCGCCTACAAGCAGGGGCTGGGGACGGAGGCCGCGGTCGCGCGCGCGCTGCGCCTCGACCTGCCGACGCTCGACCGGCGCTTCGACGCCTACGTGCGCGAGCGCTTCGGCGGCGCGATGGACGCGGTGGCCGGTCCGACCGGTGGTCGGTACGGGCACCTGATGGCCGCGGGCGACTCGGCGGCACGCGCGGGGCGCGCGAACGTCGCGATCGCCGCGTTCATCGGCGCGAAGGCGCTGTTCCCGGAGTTCGCGGAGGGCGACAGCCCGTACTGGCGGCTCGCGCAGCTCTACCAGGCGCGCGGCGACCGCGAGCGCGCGGCCGCCGAGCTGAAGGACCTGACCGCGCGCAACGGCGGCCACCTGCAGGCGCAGCTCGCGCTGGCGCAGCTGCGCGAGCAGTTGGGCGACACCGCGGGCGCGGCCGCCGCGCTGGAGCAGGCGATCTGGATCTGGCCGTACGACCCGCAGGTGCACGCGCGCCTGGCCGCGCACGCCGAGCGGCTGGGCGACGCGCGGAAGGTGGTGCGCGAGCGGCGGGCCGTCGTCGCGCTGGCGCCGGTGGACCTGGCGGATGCACGCTTCCAGCTGGCGCGCGCGCTGGTGGCGGCCGGCGACCGCGCCGCCGCGAAGCAGGAGGTGCTGCGCGCGCTGGAGGCGGCGCCGACGTTCGCGCCCGCGCAGGAGCTGCTGCTCACCCTGGTGGACGGAGGGGGGCGATGATCGGGAGACGGGGACTCGCGCTCGCGGCGCTGGCCGTCGCGGCGCTCGGCGGCATCGTCGCGGCGCGCGAGGTCGCGGCCGCGCAGCGCCAGCAGTACCTGACCGAGCCGCTGAAGAACGCGCCGTACGACGGGCGCTACACCTTCGCGCGCATCCGCTTCGCGCCGCGCGGCGGCGGCTCCGACTTCTTCGGGCGCGGCGACCCGAAGTGGAGCCACGACTACCCGACGGCCGAGCAGCACTTCGCGAAGATCATCGTCGAGCTGAGCACGATCCGCCCGTACATGGACGGCGGCAACGTCTTCACGCTGGACGACCCGGAGCTGTTCAAGTACCCGATCGCGTACCTGTGCGAGCCCGGGTTCTGGAACCCCACCGAGGCCGAGGCGGCGGGGCTGCGTGCGTACCTGCAGAAGGGCGGCTTCATCATCTTCGACGACTTCTTCGGCCGGCACTGGCAGAACTTCGAGGCGCAGATGCAGCGCGTGCTGCCGCAGGGCCGCCTGGTGCGCCTCGATCCGTCGCACCCGATCTTCGACGCGTTCTTCCACGTCGAGCAGCCGGACCACGGCTTCGGCTCGGGCGGCGGGCGCGGCGCGCCGGAGTTCTGGGGGATCTACGAGGACAACGATCCCGACAAGCGGCTGCTGACGATCGTGAACTTCAACAACGACATCGGCGAGAGCTGGGAGTGGTCGGACACCGGCGCGATCCCGGTGGACGTCACCAGCACGTCGTACAAGCTGGGCATGAACTACCTCGTGTACGGGATGACGCACTAGGGCGCGCGCCCTCCACCCTAACGACGGACTCTCTGGTGACGACGCTGTCGGCCGAGCGCACGACGCTCGAATCGCAGGACGACGTGGCGCTGGCGGAACGGCTGCGCGCGGGGCGCGACGCGATCGTCGCCGAGCTGCGGCACCGCATCGTGGGGCAGGACGCCGTGATCGAGCAGGCGCTGGTGGCGCTCTTCTCGGGCGGCAACTGCCTGATCGTGGGCGTGCCCGGGCTGGCGAAGACGCTGCTGGTGTCGACGCTGGCGCGCGTGCTGGACCTGACGTTCTCGCGCATCCAGTTCACGCCCGACCTGATGCCGAGCGACATCACCGGCACCGAGATCCTGCAGGTGGACGCGGTCAGCGGGCAGCGCGCGATGAGCTTCGTGCCGGGGCCGATCTTCGCGAACGTGGTGCTGGCGGACGAGATCAACCGCACGCCGCCCAAGACGCAGGCGGCGCTGCTGGAGGTGATGCAGGAGCACCGCGTGACGGTGCAGGGCAAGAGCTACCCGCTCGACCCGCCGTTCTTCGTCTTCGCGACGCAGAACCCGATCGAGCTGGAGGGCACGTATCCGCTGCCCGAGGCGCAGCTGGACCGCTTCATGTTCGAGATCGTCGTCGACTACCTGTCGGAGGACGACGAGGTGGCGGTGGTGCGCTCGACGACCGCGGCGCCGACGCACCGGCTGCGGCCCGTGGTGACGGCCGAGGAGCTGGTGGCGTTCCACGCGCTGGTGCGCCGCGTGCCCGTGTCGGACGCGGTCGCGCGCTACGCCGTGGCGCTGGCGCGCGCGAGCCGTCCGTCCTCGAGCAACGCGCCCGACGAGGTAAAGCGGTTCGTCGCGTTCGGCGCCAGCGTGCGCGCGCCGCAGCAGCTGATCCTCGCCTGCAAGGCGCGCGCGCTGATGCACGGCCGCTACCACGTGGGGTTCGAGGACGTGCGCGCGCTGGTGCGGCCGGCGCTGCGGCACCGCGTGATCCTCAACTTCCACGCGCAGTCCGAGCGCGTGACCGTCGACCAGCTGGTGGACCGGCTGCTGCAGGCCGTGCCGGTCCCGTCGGCGCGGATGTGAGCATGGCCACGTCCGCCACGCCCGCGCGCGCCCGCGGCGCCGCCACGCTCCTGGATCCCGCGGTGCTCGCGCGCATCGGGAGCCTGGAGCTGGTGGCGCGCACGGTGGTGGACGGATTCCTGGGCGGGCTGCACCGGGCGCCGGCGCTGGGCGCGAGCACCGACTTCGCGGAGCACCGGGCCTACCTGCCCGGCGACGATCCGCGGCGCGTGGACTGGCGGCTCTACGCGCGCAGCGACCGGCTGCACGTGAAGGAGTTCGAGGCCGACACCAACGCCAGCGTCACCGTCATGCTCGACGTCTCGAAGTCGATGGACTTCGCGCGCGGCGGGCGGCCGACCAAGCTGCAGTACGCGAAGATGCTGGCGGCGTCGCTGCTCTGGCTCGCGCGCCAGCAGCGCGACCGCGTGGGGCTGATCACCTTCGACTCCGCGGTGCGCGACTTCGTGCCGGCGAGCGGCAAGCACCTGCCGATGGCGCTGCACGCGCTCGACCGCGCGCGGCCCGGCGGCGCGGGCGAGCTGACGGCGCCGCTGCGCGCATCGGCCGAGCACTTCCGGCGCCGCGGCATCGTGGTCGTGATCTCCGACCTGTACGCCGAGCCCGAGGCGGCGGTGGACGCCGTGCTGCAGCTGCGGAACCGCGGCAACGAGCTGCTCCTGCTGCACGTGCTCGACCCGGCGGAGCGCGACCTGCCGCTGGACGACGCGACGGGCTTCCGCGACCTGGAGACGGGCGACGCGCTGCCGGTGGTGCCCAAGACCGCGCGCGCGCAGTACCGCGCATTGCTCGACGCGCACCTGGCCGCGCTGGCCGAGGTGACGAACAAGCGCGGCGTGCTGTACGGGCTGTTCGACACGGGCGAGCCGCTGGATGCGGCCCTCTTCCGCTACCTGGCCGCGCGGCAGCGGCTGGAGCACCGGCGGTAGCGCGATGGGCTTCCTGACTCCCTGGTTCCTGGGCGGGCTGGCGCTGCTCGCGGTGCCGCTGCTGATCCACCTGACGCGGCGCGACCGCGCGACGCCGGTGCCGTTCCCGTCGCTGATGTTCGTGCGGCGCGTGCCACAGCCGTCGACCGCGCGCCACCGGCTGCGCGACCTGCCGCTGCTGCTCCTGCGCGCGCTGGCGCTGGCGCTGCTGGCGTTCGCGTTCGCGCGGCCGCTGCTGGACCGTGCGCGCGCGGCGGTCGCGGCGCCCGCCGGCGGCCGCGAGCTCGTGCTGCTGCTCGATCGCTCCGCCAGCATGGCGTCGCCCGACCGGTGGTCGCGCGCGCAGGCCGCGGCGCGGCGCGCGCTGGACGCGATCGGGCCGCGCGACCGCGTCACGGTCGTCTACTTCGACGGCGCGCCGACGGTCGCGGCGCCGGCCGGGAACCTGGTCGCCGCGCGCACGGCGGTCGACACGGCGCGCGCCGGTGCGGGCGCGACGCGCTACGCGCCCGCGCTGGCGCTGGCGTCGCGGCTGCTGGCCGCGTCGGCGCTGCCGCGGCGCGAGGCGCAGGTCATCAGCGACTTCCAGCGCGCGGGCTGGCGCGAGGCGCCCGAGGCGCGGCTCCCCGCCGGCGCGTCGCTGACGTGGGTCGACGTCGGCGGCGCGGCGGAGCCGGACGTCGGCGTGGTGGGCGTGGACCTGCGGCGCGAGGAGGGCGCCAACGGCGCGACCGTGCTGCACGTCGCGGCGCGGCTGGTCGCGAACGGCGGCGTGGCGCGCACGGTGCCCGTGTCGCTGGCGATCGGCGGCCGGCCGACGCGCAGCGCGCGGGCGAACGTCACGCCGGGCCAGCCCGCGATCGTCTCCTTCGACTCGATCCCGCTGCCCGCGGGGTGGAGCACGGCGACGGTGAGCGTGCCGCGCGACGCGCAGCCGGCGAACGACCGCCACCACTTCGTGGCCGCGCGCGAGCAGGCGCTGCGCGTGCTGCTCGTCGACGGCCCGTCACGCCGCGAGGACGCGGGCCTCTACCTGCGCCGCGCGCTCGGCGTCGGCGCGTCGTCGCCGTTCCGCGTGGACGTCGTGAACCGCGACGCGCTGCGCGCGGGCGACCTGGCGGGCCACGGGCTCGTGGTGCTGCACGACGCGCCGCTGCGCGGCGCGGTGGCGCGCGCGCTGGCGGAGCACGTGCGCAACGGCGCGGGGCTGCTGGTCGCCCTCGGCGAGACGAGCGCGCCCGAGGCCTGGGAGCCCGCGCTCGGCGCGCTGCTGCCGGGGGCGCCGGGGCCGGTGGTGGACCGCACCGAGGCGGGCGGCGCACGCCTCGCGTCGATGGAGCGCGGCCATCCGGTGTTCGCGCCGTTCGCCGACACGCACAGCGGCGACCTCACCGCGCCGCGCGTGCTGCGCCGCCGCGGGCTTCGCCTGGCGTCCGACGCGCAGGTGCTGGCGCGCTTCGACGACGGCGCGCCGGCGCTGGCCGAGCGCGCGGAGGGACAGGGGCGCGTGGTGGTGTGGACGTCGACGCTGGACGACTGGTGGACCGACGTCGCGCTGCAGCCGGTGTTCGTGCCGTTCGTGCACCAGCTGGCCGCGCACACGGCGCGCTACGCGCCGTCGCCCGCGGCGTACGTGGTGGGGCAGAGCGTCGACCCGGCGCGGCTGCCGGGGCTGACGGGCAGCGAGTGGGTCGCGCAGGCGCCGTCGGGGCGTCGCGTGCGGCTCGGCGGCACGGGGGCGGCGAGCGTCCTCGCGCTCGACGAGGCGGGCGTGCACCTGCTGCGCGCGGCGAGCGCGGCACCCGGCTCGGGGATCCCGCTGGCGGCCAACGTGGACCCGGGCGAGTCGGACGTCGCGCGCATCGAGCCGGCGGCGATGGCGGCCGCCGTGGTCGACAGCACGCGGGGCGGCGCGGCGGCCGCCGTCGCGCCGGCGATCGAGACGCGCGCCGAACGCGAGGCGCGGCAGGGCTTCTGGTGGTGGTTCCTGGCGGGCGCGCTGCTGCTGCTCGCCGGCGAGACGCTGCTGTCCAACCGGCGCGCGCCCATCGCGCGCTGACCGAAACGGGGAGGACCCGATGACGACCACGCGCGCGCCCGCACGGCCGGCGCACGACGAGCTGCTCGCGATGCTGCGCCAGGTCCGGCGCCGCTGGCGCCTGCGGCTGCTCCTGCAGGGCGTCGCCATCGTCGTCGTCGCGACGCTGGTGGCGCTGCTGGCGGGCGCGTGGGCGATGGACCGGCTGCGCTTCACCGAGACGGCGGTGCTGACGACGCGCGTGGTCGTCTGGCTGGCGCTCGTGGGCGCGGCGGCGCGCTGGCTGGTGCTCCCACTCGCGCGCCGCGTCCCGGACGAGCGCGTGGCGCTGTACGTGGAGGAGCACGAGCCGTCGCTGGACGCGTCGCTGCTGAGCGCCCTGGAGGCACGCCGCGCGCTCGCGGACGGCGGCTCGCCGTCGATGGCGAACGCGCTCGCGGCGCAGGCGGCGGCGCGCGCGCGGGCGGTGGAGTACGGCGCGCGCGTCGAGCGGCCGCGCCTGC
>CBHYLO010000212.1:0-7132 GCA_966128675.1 uncultured bacterium
CGGGCACCGACGAGTAGGGATTGTCCAGCATGTCGACGGTCAGCGCGCCGTCGGCAGGGCACGGCGCCTTGAGCACCTCGCCGGCGATCAGCTCGCGGCACGAGAGCTGGCCCTTCTGCAGCGGCACCGCGAGGTAGATGTCGTCCTCGGTCAGGACGTGCCCGGCCGGCAGCTCGCGCCGCGCGTAGACGCCGCGCACCAGCGCGTCGAGGTACATGACCTCGCGGTCGGGGAGCTTCCGGCGCTCCGAGCCCGGCCCGCCGCACATCTCCTTCGCCTTCGCGAACGCGCGGAACCACTCGCTCACCTGCTCGGGCGACGAGCAGTACGGCGTGAACGGCCGGTCCGGCGTGCGGATGTCGATGTGGCGCTCGAAGGTCCGCGCGCCCTTGGCGTATGCCATCATCAGCGACGCCGCCCAGTCGTTGTACTCGTGCGTCGAGAAGCCGATCGTGATCCCGGGATAGCGCTGCCGCAGGAAGTCGATCTGGTTCAGCTCCAGCTCCCCGTCTTCGGACGGGTAGATCGAGACGCAGTGGTTCAGCGCGAGCGGGATGCCGCGATTGGTGAAGAAGGTGACCATCGCATCCATATCGCGCACGCTCGCGCCGCCGGTCGAGACGATCACCGGCTTGCGCGTCTTGGCGACCTTCTCCAGGAGCACCCAGTCGGTGATGTCGGAGCTCGCGATCTTTATGATCTCGATGCCCAGCTCGACGCACAGGTCGACGGACCGCTCGTCGAAGGGCGTCGCCATGCGCACGCAGTTCTGCCGGCGCACCGCCTCAACGAGCGTGGCCAGCTCGTCGCGGCTGAGCTGCGTGTCCACGGTCTTTTTGATGTACCGGATGTCCTGCCGGTCGCGGAAGTCCTTGTGGATGAAGCTGTCCACGTCGCGGAACTGGAGCTTGATCGCGGCGCGCACGTTGTGGTAGCGCACGACCGCGCCGAAGTCGCGCACGATCTTGAGCCCGCGCTCCAGGTCGCCCCAGTGGTTGTTGGCCAGCTCGAGGACGAACAGCTCGTCGAAGATGTCGCGGTTGATCATCACCCAGGGAGGAATAGCGGCGCCGGCGGCCGCGATGTACTGGCTGTGTGCTATCGGGCATCCGGACTCCGCTCCGCGATCATTCGCGATGCGGCGTCCATGGCACGCGCGTCGAGGCCGCGGTGCACCCGCGCGAGCGCGAGCAGCCCCCGCAAGGTGGCATCCAGGTCGGGCTCGTGACGAGTGCCCGCGGCGAACCGCGCGACGATCGCCTCCTGGAGCGGCGGCATGCGCTGCACGAGGCCTCCCGAGAGGACGACCCGCCGCCGGGCCGGGTCAACTCCGATGCGGCGCGCCGCCTCGGCGTAGTTCCTCGCCATGCGATCGAACGTCGCGCGGAAGAGGTGCCCTACCGAGAATCCGTCCTCCGAGATCCCGGTGATGCTCCCGGGAAACCCGACTGCCGCCTCGAAAAAGGCAGGATTGACCTCCAGCCGGGTGCCCGTCGCCCGTTCCGCGGCTGCAGCGATGCGAGCCCACACGGCGTCCTCGGCGAGATCTGGCGCGAGCTCGGCGACGAGCCTCACGAGGACGTTGAGCGCGCGGCCGGCGGGAAGGTGGGTGACCGTCCGGAGGAAGCACCCATCGACGTAGGGGCGAACCTGCCAGGCGCCCGCGTCAGGCGTCCGGGCGATGGCGGAGACCTGCGAGCCCGTCGCCGCGTTGACGGAGACCTCGTCCGGGGTCAGCGCGACGCCGAGCAGCGCGGCCTGCTGGTCGCCGAGGGCGGCCAGCACCGGCACCTCGCGTCCAGCGATCGAAACGTGCGCCACGACCTCGGCGTCGGCGGCGGCGTCCGGCCACCGGAGCCGGTCCAGCCCCAGCTCGCCAATCGTGCCGTCGTGCCATCGCGCGTTCGCGACGTCCCACGCGCCGTGGGCGGCGGCGTTGGTCGGATGCGACCGCACGGCGTGCCCCGCAAGAGCCGAGATCACGAAGTCGGGCAGCGAGGCGGGAATCGCGCCGTCCGGAAGCTCGCCCGCGCGCCGGAGCGCGTGCAGGACCGTCACGGGCGATCCGACGCGCAGCTCGTTCCCGGTCGCCAGGATCGCGTCGCCGAGGCGGTGCTGCACCTCGGCGAAGACGTCGCCCGCTGCTCGCTGATCCTGCCACGAGATGAACGGTGAGATGGCACGCCCTTCCGGCGTCGTGAGCACGACGCCGTGCATCTGGCCGCACACGACCACGCCGTCGACCGCATCGGCTCCTTCGGCCGCTTCCTCGATAGCCGACCGCACCTGCGCGACGATCGCGTCCGCATCGCCCTCACGCGCGCCCAACACGCGATCGCACACCAGTGACGGGAACGGGCGTCGTGAACGCGTCACCAGCGTTCCGGCGACCGGATCCAGCAGCGCCACCTTCACGAAGGACGCGCCGACGTCAACTCCAACGTAGGACACGACTCTCCGCCAGGTAGTCGTCGACGAAGCCTTCCAGCACCCGATCCAGCGGCAGCGAGCGGATGCGCAGCGCGCCCGGCCCCTCCGTGAGGATGAAGTTCGCGGCGCCGGCGCTCGCCTTCTTGTCGCGGTGCATGGCTCTCACGAGCGTTCCCGCCTGCACCTGCGGCCCGGGCATGGCCGTGGAGAAGTGCCGCTCCACGACCGAATGGATCCGCTCGTACTCCGGCCCGGCGAGCATGCCCAGGCGCATCGAGACGTAGTTCGCGACGTCGACGCCCCACGCGACGGCCAGGCCATGCACGATCCCGTGGTTCGTCACGGCTTCGAGCGCATGCCCGAACGTGTGCCCGTAGTTCAGGACCCGCCGCAGATCGGACTCGTACTCGTCGGCCTCGATCACCTCGCGCTTCACGGCGAGACTGTCGCGGACGTGGCGCGCCATCACCGGGCCGATCGCAAAGCCGGTGCGATCGAGGTCGGCCGCCAGCGTCGCGAACAGGGGTGGCGCGCCCGTGAGGTGCAGCTTGAGCACCTCGCCGTACCCGGACCGTACGTCCGCCGGCGCGAGCGTCTCGGCGAACGGGAGCCACGTCAGGACCCGAGCGGGCGACTGGAAGATGCCGACCTGGTTCTTGTACGCGCCGAGATTGATCCCGCACTTCGCGCCGATGCTGCTGTCCGCCATCGCCAGCACGGTCGTCGGCACGTACACCCAGGAGATGCCGCGGTAGTACACGTGGGCGACGAAGGTGGCGATGTCCTGCACCACGCCGCCGCCGACGGCGACCAGCACCGATCGCTTCGTCGCGTTGGACTCCTGCAGGAACGCGAGGACGCGCCCCGCTCCCTCCCACGTCTTGGCGTCTTCGGTCGCGTCGATCAGGAGCGTGGAGGACGTCGCCGACAGCGCGGCGTGCAGCTGCGGATAGAGGGCCGCGACGTTCCGGTCGAGGAGGACGACCCGATCGCCGAATGCCTCCAGGTGCCGCAAGATCGCATCCTGGGACTCGACGAACGCGACGTCGTAGTCGCCCTGCCCCGAGCGGATGCGGAGCGTCTCGGAATCCTGCACGTGCGCATTCATTCGCAGAGGAACCCTCCGTCGATGACCACCGCCTGCCCCGTGATGTAGCTGTTGCGCTCCGAGCCAAGCATGCAGACGAGATCCGCGACCTCGTCGGGAGTCGCCAGTCGCCCCACGGGGATGCGCGCGCACAGACTTGCGATCTGCTCCGGCGTGTTGTTCCGCCGTGTCATGTCGGTCTCGACGAATCCGGGACAGACGGCGTTCACGAGAACGCCCTCCATCGCGTACTCCAGCGCCGCGGTGCGGGTCAGCCCCTGCAGGCCGGACTTCGACGCCGCGTAGGCGACGCGCCCGGCTCGACTGACGAAGGCGTAGCACGAGCTCACGTTGACGATGCGGCCCCACCGTCGTGCCGCCATGCCCGGGGCGAAGGCCTGCGTCAACAGGAAGGGGCTCGTCAGATTCACGGTGAGCATCCGGCTCCAGGCAGCCGGGTCGAGATCCGCGATGGGCGCGACACGGTTCTCGGCGGCGTTGTTCACCAGCGCGTCGATCACGAGGTCACCGAGACTGGCGACGTAGGCGCCGACGGCACCCACGTCGGCCAGATCCAGCTCCTCGCGGGTGGGCGTGAGCACGTCCCAGCCGGCGCTCCTGTAGCCTTCCGCGATCGTAGCGCCCATTCCTCTCGAAGCCCCGGTCACCAGGGCGCGTCGGCGTGACACGCGCTACTCCGGGACCGCGGGAACGAGCAGGTTGGAGAGCAGCTCCTCGCGCTCCAGGAACGGGAACAGGTCCTCCAGCGGCGGCGAGACGATGCGCCCATCCGGCAGCTGCTTCGAGCTGAGCTTCGGCTCGAAGCCCTGCTGCGGATCGAGCATGACCTCGCAGAGGTGCGGCCCATCGCTCGCGAGCACGCGTTCGAGCTCGTCGTGCCAGTTCGAGGCGTCGATGCGCGATGCCGGGATCCCGTAGGCCGACGCGAGCTTCACCATGTTGGGGAAGCTGATGCCGCTCGCCCGCCCCTCGCCGATCAGCCGTCCGAAGAAGTTCGACTGCGACTGCCGCATCGACACGTAGCCACCGTTGTTCAGCACGAAGATGATGAGCGGCCACCCGTGATGCGCGACGGTCTGCAGCTCCTGCACGTTCATCTGGATGCTGCCATCGCCCGCCATGCAGATCACCCGCTGTCCGCGGCGCGCGACGACGGCCCCGATGGCCGCGGGCAGGTCGTACCCCATCGAGGCGGAACCTGAGTTGCACCAGAGGCGCTGGCCGCGGCGGACGTGCGCGACCTGGAAGGTCACCACGCAAGCCGAGCCGTCGCCACACACCGTCACGTCGTTCGGCCGCAGGCGACGGTACAGCTGGTCCACGAAGTGGTAGGGATTCAGCTCCTCGGCGTCGCGGTGGCGATCGAGCACCACCGGGTACCTCGCGACCCGTTCGCGACACCAGCGGACCCAGTCGGCGTGCGTCGAGGCGTTCCACTGCGCCCCGTCGAGCGCCGTGAGCATCGCGGACAGGAAGCCCGCGAGGTCCGCGTGCACGCCGAGATGCGGGCGCACGGTGGGCTTGTCGAACTCCGCGGCGTCGATGTCGACCTGCACGATCTCCGCATGCCGGGCGAAGTTGGCCCAGGCATAGCTGACCTGCCGGATGTTGAGCCGGCTGCCGAGGACGATCAGCAGGTCGCTGTTCTGCACCGCGAAGTTGCCGGCTCTGTCGCCGACGGTGCTGGGACGCCCGGCGTAGAGCGGATGATCGCTGTCGATCAGGTCGGGGGCGGTCCAGGCGGTCGTGACCGGAACGCCAAGGCGGCTCACCAGACGCTGGAAGAGCGGCTCCGCACCCGCGAGCCAGACGCCGCTGCCGGCGAGGATCACCGGCCGTTCGGCGGTCGCCAGCCTGGCCGTCAGTCGCGCGCACACCTCGTCCAGCGCCGGTCCGTCCAGCGCACCGAGCGCGTCCTCCTGCGGATCGTACGCGCGCAGGCCCTCCGCATCGACCCTGGCCGCCTGCACGTCGATGGGGATGTCGAGCCAGCACGGCCCGGGACGGCCCGTGGCGGCCAGGTGCAACGCACGCTCCAGGTGATAGCGGATCGTCGTCGGCTCGCGCACGACCACGGCGTACTTCGTGATGCCGCGAACCATCGCCAGGATGTCC
The DNA here is from genome assembly GCA_966128675.1 of uncultured bacterium. Classification (GTDB taxonomy): domain Bacteria; phylum Gemmatimonadota; class Gemmatimonadetes; order Gemmatimonadales; family Gemmatimonadaceae; genus Roseisolibacter. Next base: position 5,654 of record CBHYLO010000212.1, read on the forward strand.
GCCTCCTGGTCGCCGAGCTGCCGCAGTGCCGGCAGGTCGTAGCTCGTCGCCATGGTCTCGCGCTTGACCTGCCCGGAGATCACCACCATGGGGATCGAGTCGGTCCACGCCCCGAAGACGCCGTTGAGGGCGTTGATGCCGCCAGGCCCGGTGGTCACGTTCACGACGGCGGGCCTACCCGTCACGCGCGCGTATCCCTCGGCCGCCATCGCGCACGCCTGCTCGTGATGGCAGCACGTGACCGTCAATCCGTCGCCGAACCCGAGCGCGTCGTTGAGGTGCATGGCGCCGCCCCCGGTGACCATGAACACGTCGGTCACGCCGTGGGCCGCGAGGGTCTGGGCGATGTAGTCGGCAACTCTGATCATCGATGCTCTGAAGGCGGCAAGGCGCCGCCGCTCTATCGGGTCGGGATCGTGGCGTCGGTGCGCGGGCGCGCGCCGGTGTGACGCTGATGCCACGCCAAGGTACGCTGGATGGCCTGGTCGAGGGGGACCCGCTCGTCGAGCGCGAGCTCACCGGTCGCCCGGGAGACGTCGGGCACGTAGCGCGACGGCGCGGCATGCGGCTCGGGCTCGCGCGCGCGCGTGACGGGCACGCCCCCTGCGACGCGCGCCACGAGCTGCGCCACGTCCCACAGCGGCATGTCGTACGCCGAGCCCACGTTGTACGCGCGCCCCGCCGCGCCGTGCGCGAGCAGCGTCCACAGCCACGCCGCCAGGTCCGCGGCGTACAGGTACGAGCGCCACGGCGCGCCGTCCCCGCTCAGCCGGATCGGCCCGCCCGCGAGCGCGTCGCGCAGGAAGTTGCCGATCGCGAAGTGCGCGTCCAGCGGGAGGTGTGGCCCCACGAACGCGAAGCAGCGCGCCGTGACGACCGCCGGCCCCTCCGGCGCCCGCCCCGCGACCGCGCCGAGCAGCTCCGCGAGCCGCTTCCCCTCGGCGTACGCCTGCGCAGGATCGAGCGGGTCGGGCCCGCCGCCGTACGTCTCCGGCAGGTGCGTGAGCGACGGCGGCTGCGGCCCGTACACCGCGCCCGAGCTGACGAGCAGCACGCGCCGCGCGCCGCGCTCGCGGGCGAGATCGAGCACGCGATGCGTCCCGCCGACGATCGTCGTCAGCATCTCCAGCGGATCGGACGCGTTGAGCGCCGCGCTGGCCGGCGTCGCCCCGTGCACGACGTGCGTGAAGTCGCCGTCCGGGAAATCGAAACGCCGCACGTCGCCCGTCGCGAGCTCTATCGACGCGTCGTCCGCGAGGTGCGGGGCGCGCGCGCGGAACGCCGCCGGATCGCGCGTCAGCACCACCAGCTCCGCACCCAGCCCGCGCGCCGCGTTGGCGTGCGCGAAGCTCTCTAGCAGCCACGTGCCGAAGAACCCCGTCCCGCCCGTGACGAACACGCGCGCGCCGCGCAGTGCCTCGAACGCGGGCGTCGCGTGCGCGAGCACGTGCGCCAGGTCGGCCTCCGGCAGCCGCGCGT
>CBHYLO010000213.1:0-7096 GCA_966128675.1 uncultured bacterium
GGATTCGCTCCGTGCGCTCGGCCGCCGGTGTCGCGCCTCGCCTGACGCGGACTACGCGTGGGGACTACGGATGCTCCGGATGGAGCGGATGAGACGGATCGCTCCGCTGGCGGTGACGCCCCCTGCTCCCGAGAGGAACGATCCGCAGGATCCGTCTCATCCGGAGCATCCGTAGTCCCTCGTTCGCCGACCCGTGCCCGGCGCGGAGACCGCAAACGACGTGAGACAGCATGACCAGGAGGCTCCCTGCAGCGCGTTGCTCCATGCGCCGGCGTGGAAGCTCCTGGTCATCCTGTCGAAGCCGTTCGTCGTTCGGAGCGCGGGGCGCGCTCAGCCGCCGCGCTTGAGCTTCTCCAGCAGCGTCGAGCGCGCGATCCCCAGCCGCTCCGCGGCCTGCGCCTTGTTGCCGCCCGTCGCCGCCAGCGCGGCCGCGATCGCGCGGCGCTCCGCGTCCGCCAGCGTCACCGGATCGTCCGGCGCCGCGGCCGAGGAAGCGCCGTCGGGTGGCGTCAGGCCCAGGTGCGCGGGCGTGATCGGCGCGCCGTCGGCGAGGATGCTGGCGCGCCACAGCGCGTTCTTCAGCTCGCGGATGTTCCCCGGCCAGTCGTAGGCCTGCAGCGCCGCGCGCGCCGACTCCGCGAGCCGCGCGCCGCGCGGCAGCAGCGCCGCGGCGAGCGCCGGGATCTCGTCGCGCCGCGTGCGCAGCGGCGGGAGCGCGATCGTCAGCACCTGCAGGCGGTAGTAGAGGTCCGCACGGAAGCGCCCGCGCGCCACCGCGTCGGCCAGCGGGACGTTCGTCGCGACGATGAGCCGCGCGTCGCTCGTCAGCGTCGCGGTGCCACCCAGCCGGCGGAACGCGCGCTCCTCGATCGCCTTCAGCAGCTTGGGCTGCACCTCGGGCGCGAGCTCCGCCACCTCGTCCAGGAAGAGCGTGCCGCGCGCCGCCACCTCCACCAGCCCGCGCTTCGCCTGCCGCGCGTCGGTGAACGCGCCCTTCTCGTGGCCGAACAGCTCGCTCTCCACGAAGGTCGCCGACAGCGACGCGCAGTTGATCTCGACCCACGGCTGCGCGCGGCGCGGCGAGCGCTCGTGGATCTGCCGCGCGACGTAGCCCTTGCCGGTGCCCGTCTCGCCGATCACCAGCACCGGCGCGTCGTCGTTGCGCGCCGCCAGCTCCACCAGCCGGTCGAGATCGGGCACCGGCGCCCGCTCCGCCGCCGGCGCCGGCTCGTGCCAGAGCGCGCCCGCCTCGCGCGCGCGCAGCACCGCGACCTCGCGCGCCAGCCGCGCATGCTCGGCCGCGCGGCGCACCGCGGCCTCCAGCGCCTCGAGGTCGATCGGCTTCTCCAGGAAGTCCGCCGCGCCCTCGCGCATCGCGCGCACCGCGGTCGCGACGTCGCCGTGGCCCGTGAGCAGGATGACGGCGACCTCCGGGTGGTCCGCGCGCAGCACCTCCATCAGCCGCAGCCCGTCGGCGTCGGGGAGGCGCAGGTCCACCAGCGCGACGTCGGGCGAGTGCGCGGCCGCGACCTGCCGCCCCTCGGTCGCGGTGCGCGCGCCGCGCGCGACGTGGCCGCGCGCGTCGAAGAAGTCGACGAGCGTCTCGCGGATCGTGTCGTCGTCGTCGACGACCAGCACCGACAGCATGCCGGGCGACGTCAGGCCGGCGGCAGCGTGATGGTCAGCGCCGTGCCCGCCTCGGGCGCGCTCTCCAGCGTGATCGTGCCGCCGTGCTCGTCGACGATGCGCTGGCAGAGCGCGAGCCCGATCCCCGTGCCCCCGGGCTTGGTGGAGTAGAAGATCTCGAACGCGCGCGCCAGCACCTCGCCGGGGATCGCGGGCCCGCCGTCGTGCAGGCGGCAGCGCCACGCGCCGTTCGGCAGCGACGCGAAGGTCAGCGTGAGGTCGCTGCCCTCGGGGGCGGCGTCGATCGCGTTCACGAGGACGTTGAGGAACACCTGCGCCAGCTGCTCCCGGTCGATCCGGCACACCACGCCCCCGGGCGGCACGGGGCCCGCGCGCTCCTTCACGAGCACCAGCCCGCGGCTCTCCAGCCGTCCGCGCTCGCCCTCCAGGACGTCGTCCCACACCGCCTCGGGATCGCCCGGCGCGAGCACCGCGGCGCTGTGCCGGCCGTACTCCAGCAGCGCGGTGACCATGCGGTTCAGCCGCTCCACCTCGCGCAGGATGCGGCCGACGTTGCGCTCGACCACCGGGTCGTCGGCGATGCGGAAGCGCAGCAGCTGCGCCGCCGACGAGATGCCGAACAGCGGGTTGCGCAGCTCGTGCGCGACGCCGGCGGCGACCTCGCCGATGGCCTCCAGGCGGCGCTTCTGCTCGACGCGCCGCACCAGCCACGAGCGCTCGATGGCGGCCGCCGTCTGCGCGGCGAGCGTCGTCAGCAGGCGCGTCGCCTCGTCCAGCCGCTGCGGGCTCTCGATGTCGTCGGCGCGCACCGTCATCGCGCCCAGCACGCCCTCGGCGCTCGTCACGGGGGCGGTGATCTCCAGCCCGCGCGCGCCGTGGCGCAGCACCACGCGCTCCTCGGCCAGCGCCTCCAGCCAGGCCGGCTCCAGGCGCGCGACGAGCGCCGCCGCGGGCTCGCCGCCGGCGTCGGGGTCGCGGTCGAAGCCGTACTGGTGCACCACGCGGAGCGCCGCGGTCTCCTCGTCGGCGACCGCGAGGCAGAACGCCTCGCCGCGCACGGCGCGCCGCACCTGCTGGGCGACCTCCGCGTAGACGCGGTCCAGGTCGAGCGTGCGCGAGAGCGCGATCCCCGTGTCGATCAGCGCCTCGCGCGAGCGGTGGCTCGGCGTGATGTCGACGGTGGAGAAGGCGAAGCCCGTGATCGCGTGCGGGTCGTCGGGCGACGCGTGCACGGGCGAGAGCTGCATCAGGAAGACGCGCTCCTCGTCGGGCGCGTCGCACGGGAACTCCCACTGCACCATGGGCGCGCGCCCGGTGCGCAGGAGCGCGAGGCCGCGCTCGAGCTGCTCGCGCGAGGCGGCGTCGCCGAGTCCGTCCCAGATGGACCGGCCGGTGACGAGGGCCGCGTCGGCGAGGCGCGGCGCGCCGTTCGCCTCGGCGAAGCGCGCCCACGCGCGGTTGAAGCTCGTGATGCGCCCCTCGAGGTCGCACGTCCAGACGGTGAGCGGGAGCGCGTCGAGGACGGCGCGCTCGAAGCTCGGGGCGGCGGCCGCGTCGACGACGGTCGTGGCGCTGGCGGGCGTGAGCAGCGACCGCTCGGTGGAGAGGGTCATGCCCCGATATTACCGCGCGCGTCCGCCAGACGCGACACGGCGGCGGCCCCGGTGTGGGCCGCCGCCGTGTCGCTGGCGCGCGGACGGACGGAGAGTGGTTCAGCGCCCGCGACGGGCGCCGCCCTTCTTGGCCGCCGCCTTGCGCGCGCCGCCCTTCTTGGCCGCGCCCTTGCGGGCGCCGCCCTTCGCGGCCGCCTTGCGGGCGCCGCCCTTCTTGGCCGTCGCCTTCTTGGCGCCGCCCTTCCGCGCGCCGCCCTTCTTCGCGGCGGCCTTCTTGGCGCCGCCCTTCTTCGCGGCCGCCTTCTTGGCGCCGCCCTTCTTCGCGGCGGTCTTGCGCGCGCCGCCCTTCTTGGCGGCCGCCTTCTTCGCGCCGCCCTTCTTGGCCGCGGCCTTCTTGGCGCCGCCCTTCTTGGCGGCCGCCTTCTTCGCGCCGCCCTTCTTGGCGGCGGCCTTCTTGGCGCCACTCTTCTTCGCCGCACCCTTGCGCGCGCCGCCCTTCTTGGCGCCGCCACGGCGGCCGCGGCTCGACGTGCTGCCGCTCTCGTTGTCCATGCCAGCGCCCTCGGCGCCGCCCATCATCGTGTTGTCTTCCATAGTGGGTTCCTCGGTGGGTTCTGCGTCGTCGAGATCCGTCGCTGCGCCACTCGCGCCGAACAGGTCGGCGTCGTCCTGCTCCGTCTCGTCGTCGGCGGCCACGGGGCCGACATCGTCGCCGATGTCGTCGCCGGCATCCTCCCCGGCCTCGCCCGCGTCCGTCGCGTCGTCGACGTCCAGCTCCTCCTCTTCGACGTCCCCGTCGAGGTCTTCCTCCTCCTCGGCGGCGGCAACCGGATCGTCGAACAGCGCTTCGCCCCGCCCGCGCCGCAGCGATCCGAATCCGTCGTCCTCCTCGTCCTCCTCCTCCTCTTCCTCCTCGGCGTCCTCGTAGCCGTAGCCGCCCAGGTCCTCGTCGTCGTCGTCGTTCCCGCGACGCCTGAAGCGAAGGCCCTCGTCCAACTCGTCACCCATCGGCATGTGGCCTCCTCTGAGTCATTCGACGGTCCGCCCGGGTCGCTCCGTGCCGCGCGGCCGCGGCTCGCGCGCCCCGGGTGGCGTGCCATCGGCCAGGTCCTGCGTCCTGCGCGACCGCCCGCACCGCGGACATGCGCCGCACGCCGCGCGGTGGCCGCACACGGGGGCGACCGACCGACGCCGCCGACCGCGTCGGGACGCGGCGCGCGGCGTTCCCGACGCGCACCGGCAGCGGGTCACGCCGGGGCGGGCAGGGGGGGGTGTTGGATGCACAAAGCGACGAAAGCGGGGGCGCGGCGCCTCGGCACCGCGCGCGCATCGACAGCCCTCGTGCAGCATGTGATGCGCAACGCAACGACGACGTAGTAAGGGCAGGAAAGCGCGTCGTCAAGAGATTGGCGTGAAAAAGGCGCGGATCGCGCGAAAAAACGCCGCGAACGTGCTCCAAAACGTCTGCTCGATCGCGTCCGACGCACCGCGCGCACACCGCCGCGCACGTGTCGCACACGCGCCGCACACGCCATCCGCGTGCCATGCGCGCGCCGTGCGCACGCCGTGCGCGCCGCGCACGAACGCGAACGGGCGGCTCGTGAGAGCCGCCCGTTCGTGCGTCGCATCGGCGATCGGTCGCCGGTCGCCCGTCAGTCGCCCGTCAGTCGCCCGTCAGTCGCCCGCGATGGGCGTCGGTGCGGGCGCCGCGGCCGGCGCCGGCGTCGGCCGGCTGCCGAAGCGCGCCTTCAGCCACGCCGCCAGGTCGTCGAGCAGCGTGTACACGACCGGCACCACGAACAGCGTGAGCAGCGTCGACGTGATCAGCCCTCCGATCACCGCGCGCCCCATCGGCGCCCGCTGCTCCGCCCCCTCGCCGAGCGCCATCGCCAGCGGCACCATGCCGAAGATCATCGCCGCGGTGGTCATGATGATCGGACGCAGGCGCGTGCGGGCCGCCATCAGCAGGGCGTCGAGGCGGGCCATCCCCGCCGCGCGCTGCTGGTTCGCGAAGTCCACCAGCAGGATCCCGTTCTTGGTCACGAGCCCCATCAGCATGATGATGCCGATCATCGTGTAGACGTTCAGGCTCCCGCCGGTCGCCAGCAGGGCGATCGCCACGCCGATGAAGCTCAGCGGCAGCGCGAGCATGATCGCCAGCGGCTGGACGAAGCTGCCGAACAGCGACGCCAGGATCAGGTAGATGAACACCACCGCGAGGACGATCGCCTCGAGCACGTAGCCCTTGGTCTCCTCGAGGTTCTGCACGTCGCCGCGGAACACCGTCCGGTAGCCCGGCGGCAGCCCCACCGAGTCGATCGCCAGCGCGGCCCGGTCGGCCACCTCGCCCATCGCGAAGCCCGGCAGCACGCCGGCCGACAGGCTCACCTGCCGCTCCAGCATCGAGCGCTCGATCTGCTGCGGGCCGACGCCCGGGCGCACCTCCGCGACCTCGGAGAGCGGCACCATCGCCGCCTGCCCGGTGCGCGGGTCCTGCCGCGTGCTGGGGATCACGATGTTGGCGACGTCGGCGGCCGAGGCGCGCAGCGAGTCGGGGTAGATCACCACCACGTCGTGCGAGTAGCCCTGCGGGTCCTCCCACTCGGTCGCCCGCAGCCCCGTGAACAGCGGCTGGATGGTCGTCGAGATCGGGCCGATCCCCAGCCCCGCCGCCCACGCCCGGTCGCGGTCCACGCGCACGTCGAGCTGCGGGATGTCCCCCTCCTCGCTCGACTGCGGCTCGGCCACGCCGGGCACGCGGCGCAGCACCTCGAGCACCTCCGCCGCGGCCAGCTTCAGGCGCGACGCCTCGGGGCCCTGCACGTTGATGCGGATCGGCTGCCCGAAGCCGCCGAAGATCGTCGGCGTGCCCTGCACGTTGGCGCGCACGCCGGGGATGCGCGGCAGCTCCTTGCGCAGCGCCGTCTGGATGTCCTGCTGCGACCGCGTGCGCTCCGCCTTGGGGCTCAGCCGCACGTAGATCGACCCGCTGTTCGGCGAGCCGCGGAAGCCGCCGCCGATGCTCAGGTAGGTGAACTGGACCTCGGGGTTCTTCCGCAGCGCGCGGGCGACCGCCAGCCCGCGGCTCATCGTGTACTCCAGCGACGAGCCGGGCGTGGTGCGGAAGCCGACGTTGAACTCGCCGCCGTCGAAGTCCGGGAGCCAGGTGAAGCCGATCTTCCCGATCAGGAGGAACGCGACCACGATCGACGAGGCGGCCATCCCGACCACCGCCAGGCGGTGCGACAGCGCCCACGACAGCCCGTTCGGGTAGCGGTCGGCCACGCGCTCGAACCAGTCGTTGAAGCGCTGGGCGGTCTTCTGGATGGCGTTCCGCTTGCGGGGCGGCGCGTCGACGGCGAGGTGCCCGTCGGCGCCGCGGTGGTGCAGGTCGACCTCGGGGTCGTGCCAGATGCTGGAGAGCATCGGGTCGAGCGTGAAGCTCACGAACAGCGACACGATCACCGCCGCCGCCACCGTGACGCCGAACTGGAAGAAGATCTTGCCGATCTGCCCGCCCATGAACGCCACGGGGATGAACACCGCGATGACGGCCATCGTCGTGGCGAACACCGCCAGGCCGATCTCGTCGGTCCCCTCCTTCGCCGCCTGGTGGTGGTCCTTCCCCATCTCCAGGTGGCGGACGATGTTCTCGCGCACCACGATGGCGTCGTCGATCAGCAGCCCGATCGCCAGCGACAGGGCGAGCAGGGTCATCGTGTTGATCGTGAAGCCGCAGATCCACATGGCGAAGAACGCCGACATGATGGAGATCGGCAGCGCCAGCCCCGTGATGACCGTCGAGCGCCAGGAGTTCAGGAAGAAGTAGATGATGA
>CBHYLO010000214.1:0-7086 GCA_966128675.1 uncultured bacterium
GGGCGCGCGGTGTCGCGCGGCGCCGCCGGCACGGGCAGCGTGGGCTGCTGCGCGCGCGCCGCCCCCGCCCCGAGCGTGACCGTACAGGCGAGGATGGCGACGGCGCGCCCGGCGCGGGCGGCACGATGCAGGAAGCGGGAGAGCGCGGGCACGAGGCTGGGCACGGGGAGACGCCGTGGCGGGAGCGTGTGGGAATCGAACCCACCAGTGACGCTGGGCGCCACCCACTGGTTTTGAAGACCAGGCAAGCCACCAGGCCCGATCCACCCCCTCACGGCACGAGCCGCGCCGGAACGGCGCGCACGCCGCACGGGGCGCTAGCGCACCTCGAGCGCGTGCGTCCCGCGCGGGCATACCTCGCCGACGACCACGGCGCCGTCGACGCGCGAAAGATACTCCGCCACCTGGGCCGGAGGCACGGCGACCAGCAGCCCGCCCGACGTCTGCGGATCCACGCAGAGGGCGCGCGTCCCCTCGTCGATGGTGTCCCACGTCACGTGTCCGTCGACGAAGGCCGCGTTCCGCTCGGCGCCGCCGGTCCGTGCGCCGGCGGCCCACGCCTCGCGCGCGCCGGGCAGCACCGGAAGCGCGGCCGCGTAGAACGCCAGCGTGACGGCGCTCGCCCGCGCGACGTGCGACGCGTGGCCGAGGAGGCCGAATCCCGTGACGTCAGTGGCGCAGCGTGCGCCGACCGCGAGCGCCGCGCGGCTCGCCTCGCGGTTCAGCCGCGACATCGCGCCGATGGCCGCCTGCTCGGCGCCTGCGATCGCGATGCCGCGCTTCACCGCCGTCGCCACCAGGCCCGTGCCGAGCGGCTTCGTGAGCACCAGCACGTCGCCGGGCCGCGCGGCCGCGTTGGTGAGCAGCCGCCGCGGATCCGCGCGCCCGGTGACCGCGAGGCCGTACTTGATCTCGTCGTCGGTGACCGTGTGCCCGCCGACGACGAGCGCGCCCGCCTCGTGCACCGCGTCCTGTCCGCCGCGCAGGATCTCCGTCAGCACGGACAGCGGCAGCCGGCCCACGGGAAACGCCGCGATGTTCAGCGCGGTGATCGGCTCCCCGCCCATCGCGTAGACGTCCGAGAGCGCGTTGGCCGCGGCGACGCGGCCGAACGCGTACGGATCGTCGACGATGGGCGCGAAGAAGTCCACCGTCTGCACGAGCGCGAGATCCTCGGCGACGGCGAAGACGCCGGCGTCGTCGAAGGTCTCGCGGCCGACGAGCAGCCGCGGATCGGCGCGCAGTTGGAGCGGCGCGAGCGCTGCGGACAGGTCACCCGGACCCATCTTCGACGCTCAGCCGGCGCAGCGCGCCCACTGCGTCAGCCGGAAGATCTGCTCGCGCGAGTTGGACACGGGACGGCGCCGCGCGACTCAGCCGACGAGCGCGACGGCCTCGATCTCGACGCGCACGTTGCGCGGCAGACCCGCCACCGCGACGGTGGAGCGCGCCGGGCGCGCGTCGCCGAGGGCGCGCGCGTAGACCGCGTTGACGGCCTGGAAGTCCGCCATGTCGGCGAGGAAGATCGTCGTCTTCACGACGCTCGCCCACGACGCGCCCGCGGCGTCGAGCACCGCCGTCAGGTTGCGCATCACCTGCTCGGCCTGCGCGCTGACGTCGCCCTCGACGATCTGCATCGTGGCCGGATCGAGCGCGATCTGGCCGGCCGTGAACACCATGCCGTTGGCGACGACCGCCTGCGAGTACGGGCCGATGGCCTCGGGCGCCTGCGCGGTGTGGACGACGGTGAGACGCGGATCGGTCATCGGAGCGGTGGGCGAGAGTCGGGTCGCGCGGCCGGAGCGCCGCGGCGGGATGTTAGTCCGCGCCCGCGGTGGCCGGTAGGCCGTAGAAGCGGCGGGCGTTCGCGGTGACCAGACGCCCGACCTCGACGGCCTCCTGCCCGCGCGCGGCGGCCAGCCGCGCGACCGTGTGGCCCACCCACGCCGGCTCGTTGCGGCGGCCGCGATGCGGGACCGGCGCCAGATAGGGCGCATCCGACTCCGCGAGCAGCCGGTCGTCGGGCACGAGGCGCAGGAGCGCGTCGTCGTCCCAGCGCTTGAACGTGACGATGCCGCTGAACGACACGTGCCAGCCGACCGCGAGCGCCGCCTCGGCCAGCGCGTGCGAGCCCGTGTAGCAGTGCAGCACGCCGCGCACGCCGGCCCGGCCCGCCTCCTCGACCATGGCGCGCGTGTCGGCCTCCGCCTCGCGCGTGTGCACGACGACCGGCCGATCCAGCTCGGCCGCCAGCGCGAGCTGCGCACCGAACGCGGCGCGCTGCGCGTCGCGCGGCGAGTGGTCGTAGTGGTAGTCGAGCCCGCACTCGCCCACGGCGACCGCGCCCGCCGCGACCTCCTCGCGGATCGCGGCCACGTCGCGCGCGGCGTCGAAGTCGGCGGCGTCGTGCGGGTGGACGCCCGCCGTGAACCAGACGAAGCCCGGGTGCCGCGCGGCGATCGCGCGGGCGCGCGCCGCGGCGGCGAGCGACTCGCCGATGCTGACGATGCCGGCCGCGCCGGCCTGGCGCGCGCGCTCGACGAGCGCGTCGGCCTCGTCGCCGAAGGCGGCGTCCCCGAGGTGCGCGTGGCTATCGAAGAAGGGGATCGTCATGCGGGCGACGGGACGGTCGAATGCGACGACTCCCCGCGGCGGGGCCGCGGGGAGTCGGTCACGCGGCGCGAGCGCCGCGAGAGGAGCGTGCGGTCAGCGCGCGCCGACCGTCTGGCCGGGCTGCGACGCGGTCCGGCCCGTCGTGGAGGCCGACTTCGAGACGCCGGCGACCTCCGCGCGCGGGTACTTGCGCTCGATCCAGAGGAGCAGCGGGCCGGCGACGTAGACGGAGCTGAACGTCGCGACGAAGATGCCGAACGCCATCACCCACGCGAACGGGCGGATCACCTCGCCCGCGAAGAGCAGCAGGGCGAGCGTCGCGGCCAGCGTCGTGGCGTGCGTGAGCACGGAGCGCGGCAGCGTCTCGTTGATCGCGCGGTTCAGCGTGTCGCGGAGCGGCTCTTTGCGCTTCTGGCGCAGGTCCTCGCGGACACGATCGAAGATGATGATCGTGTCGTTCATCGAGTAGCCGAGCAGCGTCAGGATCGCGGCGACGACGGTGAGGCTGACCTCGATATGGAACAGCTTGATGAACGCGGCGGTCACGAGGATGTCGTGGCCCGTCGCGAGCACGGCCGCGAGGCCGAAGCGCCACTCGAAGCGGAACGCGAGGTAGATCAGCGTGATGAGCGAGCCGAGGAGCACGGCGAGGATCGCGCCCCGCGACAGCTCCTCGCCGACGCGGGCGCCGACCGCCTCCGTGCGCACGATGCGGACGTTGCCCGCGCCGTACTTCTGCTCCAGCGCGCTCTGCACCTGGCGCCCGAGGCCCTCGGCGCCGGCGTTCGCGGTCTCCTCCTCCCCGCGGGCGCGCACCGTGTACTCGAGCGGCGAGCCGTACTGCTGGATCTCGGCGCCGCGCGTCACGGTGTTCACCGTCTCGCGCAGCTGGCCGACGTCGGGCGCCTGCTTGAACTCGAGCTGCATCAGCGTGCCGCCCGTGAACTCGATGCTGTAGTTCAGCGACGGGTTCACCGCGTACGACGCGAGCCCGATGGCGATGAACGCGGCCGTAAGGCCCGCGGCCCAACGCCACCACTTGATGAAGTCGAACTTCGTGTTGTGGAAGATGCGCAGCATGTCGGTGCGTCCCGCGGTCAGATGCTGAGGGCCTGCTGGGCGCGCGGGCTCCGCGACAGCCAGATGAGGAAGAACGTCCGCGTCACGAAGATCGCCGTGAACAGCGACGCCGCGATGCCGGCGATCAGCGTGACGGCGAAGCCGCGGACCGGGCCGGAGCCGTACTGGTAGAGCACCGCGCCCGTGAGGATCGTCGCCACGCTGGTGTCGACGATCGCGCTCATCGCGTGCCGGAAGCCCTCGTCGACGGCGAGGCGCACCGTCTTCCCGCGATCCAGCTCCTCACGGATGCGCTCGAAGATCAGCACGTTCGCGTCGACCGCGATGCCGATCGTGAGCACGAGGCCGGCGACGCCCGGGAGCGTCAGCGCGGCGTGGAAGCCCGCGAGGATGGCCAGCGTGAACAGCACGTACAGCGAGAGCGCCGAGACCGCGAGCGCGCCCGAGACGCGGTAGTAGCCCACCATGATGACGACGATCAGCAGGACGGCGATCACCATCGCGGTGATGCCGTCGCGGATCGAGTCCTGGCCGAGGCTGGCGCCGATCTCGCGCGTCTCCGCGACCTTGAGCGGCACCGGCAGCGCGCCGGCGTTGAGCACGATCGCGAGGTCCTGCGCGTCCTGCAGCGAGCCGCGGCCGAGCGTGATCTGCCCGCGGTTGCCGATGGCGCTCTGGATGACCGGCGCCGTGATGACGCGCTGGTCGAGCACGATCGCCATGAAGTCCTGGAGGTGCTTGCCCGTCTCGTTCTGGAAGCGGCGGCCGCCCTCGCGGCTGAGCTCGAACTGGACGAGGTTGCCCTCGGTCGGGTCCTGCGCCGGGCGCGCCGACGTCAGGTACTCGCCCGTGATGATCGGCCGCGAGTCGAGGACGTAGAGCGGGCGGTAGATCTGGCCGCCGGCGACGATCGAGTCGGCGCCCCAGCGCAGGATCTTGCCCGGCGGCAGCGCGCCCTGGATGTCGGGCAGGTCGAGCAGCGGCTGCAGACGACGGTAGTCGTCCTCGGCCACGATGTACTGGCCGGGATGGTTGCCCTGCTGGATGGCGCGCGAGAACGCGCCGGCGGTGCGGCGGCCGGCGCTGTCCGCGCGGCCGGCCGAGTCGCGGCCCGCGGTCGTCGCGGCGGCGCTCGTGTCGCGGCGCGTGCTGTCGGCGCCGAAGAGCGACGTCAGCCCCTTCTGGCCCGTGCCGGCGGCGGCGGTGCCCGTGTCGGCCGGCCCGGCGGCGGCGACGGTCGGCAGCTTCTGCGCGGCGACCGCGTCGAGGCGGGCCAGCGAGCGCTCGAGCGCCTGCGTCTCGTCGGCGATCTGGAACTCCAGGAACGCCGCCTTCTGGACGACGGCCTGCGCGCGGATCGGATCGTCCACGCCCGGCAGCTCGACGATGATGCGGTCGTCGCCGACCTTCTGCACGACGGGCTCGCTCACGCCCAGCTCGTCGATGCGGTTGCGCACGACGCGCAGCGCGCGGTCGAGCGCCTCCCCCTTGTTCGCCACGGCGCCCTTGGTCTCGTCGACCTCGAGCGTCAGGTGCATGCCGCCCTGCAGGTCCAGCCCCCGCTTGAGGGGCACGCGCCGGACCGTATCGGTCACGAAGACGCCGTCGCGCTTGACGCGCTCGACGACGGTGCGCGGGAAGAGCGCGTACACCGACGCCAGGACGAGCGCGCCGATGAGCAGCAGACGGTACTTCAGGTTCGACATGCGCCTGCGGACCGGGAGGGGTGGAGGGGGGACGTGCGGAGGGGGCGGAGCGAGGCGAAGCTCCGGAAACTCCGAAGGTTACCGGCCCCGGAGTGCGGAGTCAACGCGGCCGCGACACGCATCGCGCCGCGGGCCGGGGACGGCTCAGCGGCCGTCCGGTGCCGGGCGGCCGAGGGCGCGCCTGGCCTGCTGTGCGTCGCGCCCGAGCTGGGCGACCAGGGCGGGTACCCCGTCGAAGCGCCGAGTGTCCCGCAGGCGCGCCACGAAATCGACGCCGACGGTCTGACCGTACCAGTCGCCCTCGGCGTCGAACAGGTGCGCCTCGAGCGAGCGGGTCGCGTCCCCGAAGGTCGGGCGCGGCCCGAGGTTGAGCATCCCGCCGAAGCTGCCGCCCACCGTGTGCACGCGGACCGCGTAGACGCCCTCGGGCGGGAGGAGCTTCCGCGGGCTGGGCAGCGCGACGTTCAGCGTGGGATAGCCGAGGAGTCGGCCGCGGCGATCGCCCTGCACGACCACGCCGGTGGCGCCGTACGGGCGCCCGAGCCCGACCTCCGCACGGTGGAGGTCGCCGCCGGCGACCGCGCGGCGGATCGCCGTCGAGGAGACCGCGTGCCCGTCGGCCGCGATCGGCTCCACCACCTCCACCCGGACGCCGCGCGCGGCTCCCAGCTGCTGCAGCACGTTCACGTCGCCCGCGCGCCCGCGTCCGAAGCCGTGGTCGTGCCCGATGAACAGCTCGCGCATGCGCAGCCGGTCGCGGAGCACCAGGTCGACGAACTGCGACGCCTCGTACGCGGCGAGCGTGCGCGTGAACGGCACGACCGCGACGTAGTCCACGCCGCTCTCCGCCAGCGCCGCGAGCTTCTCGCGCCCGGGCGTGAGCAGATGCGGCGCGACGTCCGGGTTGACGATCTCCAGCGGGTGCGGCTCGAACGTCACGAGCAGGCTGCGGAGACCGACCTCGCGCGCCCGCGCGGACAGCCGCGCGAGCACGTCCTGGTGGCCGCGGTGCACGCCGTCGAAGGAGCCGACCGTCGCGACCGTCCCACCGACGTCGGGCGGCAGCCACGACTCGTCGTCGGCGCCGAGGGGCACGGGATCAGCCATGGAGCACCACGCGCGGCTGCCAGCGCTCCCCTGCCCGCTCCGCCAGCGCCACGAGCGCGCCGCCGGAGTTCGTGAGCGCGGCCCAGGCACCGTCGACGGTCGCGTGCACCTGGATCCCCGCGAGGATGCGCCGCACGTCGGCGTCGTCGAGCGCCTGCACGGGGTGCTCGGGGAGCGCGTCGAGCGGCGCGCGCAGCACGGCGCGGCCCTCGCGCACGTCGTCGAGCGCCGTGGCCTGCGCGACGTCGAACGCGCCGCTGTGCGCGCGCCGCAGCGCGGTGAGGTGCGCGGCGCTCCCCGTGAGCCGTCCCAGGTCGCGCGCGAGCGAGCGGATGTAGGTCCCGCCGCCGCAGGTCACGCGCACGTCGGCCTCGACGTGCGCGCCGTCGCGCCAGGCCAGCAGCTCCCAGCGGTCGACGCGCACGCGCGACGGCGCGAGCTCCACGGCGACGCCCTCGCGCGCGAGGTCGTACGCGCGCCGCCCCTGCACGCGCTTGGCCGAATACGCCGGCGGCACCTGGTCGAGCCCGCCGGTGAGCGCGGGCAGCGCATCGCGCACCGCGTCCTCGCGGGGCGCGGG
>CBHYLO010000215.1:0-7081 GCA_966128675.1 uncultured bacterium
GTGGGGGGTTGTGCTGGCCGGGTTTGGCACCCCCCCGCCCTCGCCCCCCTACGCGCCCAGCCCGCAGTCGCCGTCACCGCTCCGCGACCAGCGTCCGGATCGCCTTCACCGCCGCCACCGTCTCGGGCTTCTGGCCCGCCTCCGCGGTCAGCGCCTGGATCATCTTCGCGTCGCGGTCGTACAGGTCGTTCCCGAAACGCAGCTGGCCGTCCTGCGTGTAGACCGTGAAGTAGGTGATGTAGACCGGCACGCGCTGCGGGACCTTCGTCTCGACGTTGTCCTTGTCGGCGTTCATCGCCTGCTGCACGCGCCCCGCGTCCCAGCCGAGCACCCACTGCGCCAGCTCCGCGGGCTTCTCGACGCGGATGCAGCCGTGGCTGAACGCGCGCACGTCCTTGCCGAACAGCTCGCGGTTCGGCGTGTCGTGCAGGTAGATGTTGTACGCGTTCGGGAAGAGGAACTTCACCAGCCCGAGCGAGTTCTCCTCGCCCGGCGTCTGGCGGATGCGCGTCTGCCCGCCCTCCTGGAACGTCTCGTAGTTGTTGGCCGCGAAGTAGCCCGGGTCCGCCTGCTGCTTGGGCCACAGCTCCTTGTTCGCGATGTCGTCGGTGACGAACCAGTACGGGCGGAAGACGACCGTCGTCATGGTGTCGCTGAACACCGCCGTGCGCCGGTCCTCGTACTCCGCGCCGACGATCACCTTCATGTCGAGCGCCTTCCGGCCCTCGTCCCACGCCTCGAGCTTGAACGCGGGCACGTTGACCACGAGGTGGCGCGGGCCCAGCGCGCGCGGCATCCACCGGTGGCGCTCGAGGTTCGCGGCGATCTGCCCCAGGCGGTACGACGGCGAGAGGTTCATCGACTTCACCGTCTCCTCGCCGAGGATGCTGTCGACGACGATGCCGTGCCGCGCCTGGTACTCGGCCACCGCGCCGGCGAGCGCCGGGTCGTAGACCGCCTCGCCCGCGCGCGGCGGCCGCACGCGCGCCGCGCGCTTCCGCTGCGCGCTGTCCTCCGCGCCGGCGGCGTTCGCGGGCGACACGCCCTCGCTCGTGGGCGCCGCCGCGACGGCGTCGCTCATCAGCCCCTCCGCCGACAGCCGCGCGCGCAGCGCCTGCAGCCGCGCCGCCGCGTCGGGCTCGCCGGGCTTGAGCGCGCGCCCCGCGGGCACCGCCGCCCAGCTCCCCCTGCCCGCGAGGTCGCGGTACTGCACGAGCGCCTTCCGCAGCGCCGCGTAGTCCGGGTCCTGCGGCCGCAGCCGGTCGAGCGCCTGGTCGGTGGCCGGCTCCTGCATCGCGCGCACGAGCGCGGTGTCGACGTCCTCCTCCTTCGGGTCGATGTGCCAGTCCTCCGTCACCGTGCGCGGGTTGAGCTGGCCGGTGATGAGGTCCTCGCCCAGCGCCGTGAAGGCCGCGCTCATCAGCACGTCCGTCTCGGCCAGCTGGGCGGCGGTCGGCATCCCGGTGCGGATCGCGTTCAGCGCGTTCGCGAGCGCGGGCAGCGGGTAGGCGTCGAGGCGGAGCGCGTCCTGGTCGGCGTCGACGAGCGCGCGCAGCAGCGCGATCGCGCGCGCCTTGTCGGGGCCGTCGGCGTCCATCCAGAGCGGCGTGCGGCCGAAGCGCGCGTACAGCGTCTTCACGTGGCGCCACTGGTCGTCGGCCAGCCCCTGCGGGCGCGCGCCGCCGAGCCGCTGCTCGATGGCGCTCTTCACCTCGGAGGCGGGGATGCCGGCGACGGTGGTGACCGTCGGGGCGGTCCAGCTCCGGTCGACCTCGCCGCCGGCCGCGGCCGCGCCCTTCCCGCCGTCCTCGGCGGAGGCCTTCACGTCGCATCCGGCTGCGGCGGCCGCCAGGACGAGGGGGAGGAGGAAGCGCGGGGCGGGACGGCGGTGGCTCATGTGGAACTCCGGCTGGTGGCGAAGGCGACGCATGGAGCGCCGCCGGACCCAGCCGACAATGGCGAGATGCGAGCCAGCGCGACCCGGCGGCCCGATGAGGCCGCTGCGGGCTGCGGGCTGCGGGCTGCGGCTCTCCCCTGCGCCCTCGGCGGCCGGTGTCGCGCCCGGCAGGCACGAACTACTCGTTTGGATGCGGATGCTCCGGATCGGAACGGATGCTCCGGATCGCTCCGCGCGGCGCGTGGCGCCTCGCCGTCGAGCGGAGCGATCCGTTCGATCCGTCTCATACGGAGCATCCGTAGCCCCCAGTTCGCCGACCCGAGCATGGCGCGCATCACCGAACGCGCGTCGGCGACCGGGATCACAGTCGGATGCTGTCGCACCTTGCCCGTGCGGCTCCGGCCGCCATCCTTGCAGGCGCCGCTCGACGCACCACCCGCACCTCGCCCCGATGCCCCGCCGCCTCGCCCCGCTCCTGCTCGCGACGCTCACGCTCGCCGCCTGCACCGCCACGAAGGACGCGAAGGACGCCGCCCCCGGCGCCGACACG
The DNA here is from genome assembly GCA_966128675.1 of uncultured bacterium. Lineage (GTDB taxonomy): Bacteria > Gemmatimonadota > Gemmatimonadetes > Gemmatimonadales > Gemmatimonadaceae > Roseisolibacter. The sequence continues at coordinate 2,448 of CBHYLO010000215.1, forward strand.
GCCGTGCGCGACACCAACGCGCGCGGCCCACTCGCGCCGGGCGAGGGGATGCTCGACGTCCCCGGCGGGCGGATCTGGTACCGCGTCGTCGGCACGGGAACCGGCACGCCGCTCCTCGCCATCCACGGCGGGCCCGGGGGGCGCAGCTGCGTGCTGCGCGAGCTGGGGCGGCTCGGCGACGAGCGGCCGGTGATCTTCTACGACCAGCTGGGCACGGGCCGCTCGCAGCGCAGCAGCGACACGACGTACTGGAACCTCCCCCACTTCGTCGACGAGATCACCGCCATCCGCGAGCGGCTCGGCCTGCGCGAGGTCCATCTCCTCGGCCACTCGTGGGGCGGGACCGTGGCCGCGGAGTACGTGCTGACGAAGGGTGTCGACGGCGTGCGCTCGGTGACGCTCGCCGGCCCGCTGCTCAGCACCCCCGAATGGCTCGCGGACGCGCGCGAGCTGGTCGCGCTCATGCCCGACACGCTGCAGCGCGTGATCGCCAGCGCCGAGGCGTCCCGGCAGTACGACACGCCCGCCTTCACCGCGGCCAACGACAGCTTCCTCGCGCGCTACAACTCGCGGCATACCGAGCGTGCGGCCGCGTATCCCGAGTGCGCGGGCGTGCAGGGGAACGGCGCGATGTACCGCCACATGTGGGGCGCGTCCGAGTTCAGCGCCACGGGCACGCTGCGCGACTACGACCGCACCGCGCGGCTCGGCGAGCTGCGCCTGCCGGTGCTGCTGATGGCGGGCGAGTTCGACGAGGCGCGGCCGCAGACGATGTACGACTTCCAGAAGCGCATCCCCGGCGCGCGCGTGGCGATCATCCGCGGCGCCGCGCACCGCATGATGGTCGACGAGCCGCAGCTCACCGCGGACTCGCTGCGCGCCTTCCTGCACGACGCCGAGCGCGGGGCGCGCCCGTGAGGTGCGTCGCCGGCGCGGCGCTCGCCGCCGTCGTCGCCGCCGCGTGCGCCGACGCGCAGCCGCGCGCGCCCGCGCGCGATCCCGTCACGCTCGACCTGCCCGCGCGCGACACCGCCAACCCGATGGCGCTCGTGGAGCTGCACTTCCCGAGCGGCGGCGCGCGCCTGAATGGGCTGCTCTACCTCGCGGCGGGGAGGGGGCCGCACCCGACGGTCGCGCTGCTGCACGGCTATCCCGGCAACGAGCGCAACCTCGACCTCGCGCAGGCGATGCGCCGCGCGGGGATGAACGTGCTCTTCTTCCACTACCGCGGCGCGTGGGGGAGCGGCGGCGAGTTCTCGTTCGACAACGCGCAGGCCGACGTCGCGGCCGCGCTGCGCTTCCTGCGCGACTCCGCGACCGCGGCGCGCCACCGCATCGATCGGCGGCGCCTCGCGCTCGTCGGACACAGCATGGGCGGCTGGCTGGCGCTGCGCGGCGCGGCGGCCGATCCCGCGGTCGCGTGCGCGGCGGGGCTCGAGTTCTGGGACGTCGGCCGCGAGGGCGTGGCGATGCGCAGGGACTCCACGGCGCGCGCCGAGTTCCTCGCGTACACCGCCGACATCACCGCGCCCGGCGCGCCGCTGCGCGCCGCCGGCGGCGCCGCGACGCTCGTGAAGTCGATGCTCGACCGCGGCGACGAGTGGGCGCTCGCGGCCAGCGCGCCGGCGCTGCGCGCGCGGCCCGTCCTGCTGCTGGACAACACCGCCCACGCGTCGCACGCGCCGCTGGCCGACGCGCTGCGCAAGGCGGGCACCGCGCGCGTGGCGACGCACGTGTGGCCCACCGACCACTCGTTCAGCGACCGACGCGTGGGGCTCGCGCGCACGGTGATCGACTGGCTGCGGACGGAGTGCCGGCTTTGAGCGCGTGAGTCAGCGCGCCGTGCCGCGCGCCGCGTCGATCGCCGCCGCGACCGCGTCGGCCAGCGCCTGGGCGCGCGCCGCGTACGCGGCGACCTTCCGCGCGTAGCGGCGGCGCGCCACCGCGAAGCCCACGCCCGCCACCGCGGCCGCGGGGAGCACCGCCACGGCGCCCAGCGGGTTCACGAGCGCGGCGAAGGCGAGGAAGCCGCCGCCGCCGCCGGCCGCCACGAACCAGCTCGCGAACGTCCCCTGCGACACGCCGTCGAGCGCGACGCGCACCTCGACGGTCGTGCGCCCCGGCGCGGGCACGACGTTCACGTCCGTCTGCGCGCCGTCGAGCTGCCCGCGCCAGGTGAACGTGCGGCCGAGCGTCGTCGCGGTGCCCATGCCGACGCCGGGACCGCGGCGCACGGCGGCGAGCAGCGCGTCGGCGATGCCCGGCGCGTCGAGGGCGACCTCGCCGTCGACCTCGCGCACGATCACGAGCGCGCGCGGCCCGCCGCGCCACCGGTCGCCGCTCGTCGCGGCGCGCGTCGCGTCCAGCTCCGCGGCGGCGCGGCGCACCATTGCCGGGTCGAGCCCCGCCTCGACGGCGACGCGCTCCAGCTCCGGCAGCGTGAGCCCGCCCGGCGCGCGCGTCTGCCGCTCCAGCGACGCCGCGCCCTTGAAGATCAGCGCGACCTCGCGGTCGTCGAAGCGCCGCTCGCTCATGCGCGCCTCATCCCGCGACGATCCCGCCGTCGAGCACCAGCGCGTGCCCGACCATGAACGCCGAGGCGTCGGCGCACAGGTACAGCACGCCCGCCGCGATCTCCGCCGGCGTGCCGAGTCGCCCGATGGGCAGGCGGCGCGCGAGCTGCGCCTCGCGCTCGGGATCGTCGCCGGTGATCTGCTCCACCATCGGCGTGTCGGTGAAGCCCGGGCAGAGCGCGTTCACGCGCAGGCCGCGCCGCGCGTACTCCAGCGCCGCGGTCTTCGTGAGCCCGACGACGCCGTGCTTGCTGGCGGCGTACGCGGCGTGGGCGGGGAAGCCCACGAGCCCCGCGACCGACGCGACGTTGACGATGGCGGTCGTGCGTCCGGTCTGCGCGCCGCGCGCGAGCATGGCGGGGATCTGGTGGCGCATGCACCGCCACACGCCGGTGAGGTTCACGTCGACGGTGCGCAGCCACGCGGCCTCGGCGTACGCGTGCGTGGGCGCCTCGACGCCGCCGACGCCCGCCGCGTTCACCGCCAGGTCGAGCCCCCCGAACGTCGCGACGGCCGCGGCGACCATCGCCTTCACGGCCGCGTCGTCGGTGACGTCGGCGGCGACGGCCAGCGCCGTGCCGCCGGCCGCGTGCACCTCGTCGGCGACGCTCCGCGCACGGGTGTCGTCGACGTCGGCCACGACGACCTGCGCGCCCGCCTGCGCCAGCGCGTGCACGCTCGCGCGCCCGATCCCCGACGCGCCGCCGGTGACGATCGCCACGCGCCCTGCCAGCTCCTGCGTCATCGTGCACGACCTCCCGTTGCGGTGCCGGGCAACCTTACGGCGTCACGCACGCGTCGGGGAGAGGCTGCGGGCTGCGGGCTGCGGATCCGCTCCGTGCCCTCGGCGGCCGGCGTCGCGGTCGGCGTGCACGGACTACTCGGGGGGCTACGGATGCTCCGGATGGGAGCGGATCATTCGGATCGTTCCGCGTCGAGCAACGGACCTCGCCGCCCCGGGGAGCGATCCGGAGCATCGCCGTTCGAGATCCGGAGCATCCGCACCCCTCGTGCGCCGACCGCTGCCTGGCGCGCCGAACGTTCAGGATCTGCAGCCCGCAGTCCGCAGCCCGCCGCGCCTCACTCCGCGGTCGCCGCGTAGATCGCCAGCGTCGCCGCGCGCCAGGCCTCGGTCACGTACGTCCACGCCAGCCCGAACGCGTCCTGCCGGCCGCGGCGCGCGAGCGGACCCGCGGTCTCGAGGCCCGCGGGCTCCGCGGTGATCGGGAGGCGCACGCTCCACCCGCCGTCGCCCAGCCGCTGCACGCGCACCGTCGGCGGGCCCAGCTCGGCCGCGGCGGCGCGGCGGACGGCGCGGCGGTGGCCCGCGGCGGCGCTCCCGTGCGCGTCCCACACCGACAGCAGCGCGTCCCGCAGCTCGGGCGGGGCGGCGCGCACGCGCAGCAGCCGCGCGTCGAACGGGGCGCGACGGCTGCGCGCGACCGGCTCGCGCGTGCCCCGCGCGCCGCGCGTCCAGCGCCCCGCGCCGAACGCGTCCTCCAGCAGCCGCGCCACCGCGTCCAGCGTCTCCGACGCCGCGCCGAACAGCGCGTCCACCTCGACGAACAGCGCCGGCGAGACGGCCAGCGTCGTCAGCTCGCGCGCGTCGAGCAGGGTCGCCGTCTGCCGCGCGGCCTCCGCCGCCCGCGCGTAGCGCAGCGCCGACGCCAGCGCCCGCTGCTCGGCCGCGTCCACCAGGAAGCGCAGCCGCAGCGCGTGCGCGCCCAGCGACGGCACGTCGGCGAGCGTCTCGAGGGGCGGGCGCCAGGCCAGCGTCCCGGCGGCCGAGACGAGGTGGGCGCCGCCGTCGCCGGGCGGATCGCACTCGTCGGTCACCAGCACCACCGGGCGCACCCCCTCGTCGCGCGCCAGCGCGTCCGGGTCGACCGCCCGCCACGTCCAGAGCGTCGCCGCGTGGCCGCCGGGCCCGCTCCCCTCGCTCGGGGACGGCGCGCCCCATGGCGGCGCGGCGGAGAGCCCCGCGGCCACGTCGGCCGGGCGGAGGCCCAGCGCGCGCAGCGTCGCCGCCAGCATCGGCCCGCTGCCGGCCGCGCCCGCCCC
>CBHYLO010000216.1:0-7078 GCA_966128675.1 uncultured bacterium
CTGTTCGGCGTGCGCGGCGTGAAGGTGCTGGTGGACGGCGTGCCCGCGACGTTGCCCGACGGGCTGACGACGCTCAACCACGTCGAGCTGGGCGCGCTGGAGCGCGCGGAGGTCGTGCGCGGGCCCGCGTCGGCGCTCTACGGCAACGCGGCCGGCGGCGTGCTGCAGCTGACGACCGAGCCGGCGCCGAACGCGACGCTCGGCCAGCGCGTGCGCGTGGTCGGCGGCAGCGACGGCCTCACGCGGGTGCAGAGCACCACCGGCGGCCGCACCGCCGACGGGCGCGGCGACTGGCTGCTCTCCGCGGGCCGGCTGGCGTACGACGGCTTCCGCGACTTCAGCGACCAGCGCAGCACGCGCGTGCTCGCCAACGCCGGCTGGACCGGCGCGCCGGGCGCGCTGCGCGCGACGTTCGCGTGGGTCGACTACGACGCCAACAACCCGGGCGCGCTCGCGGACACCGCGCGCCGCCGCGATCCCACGCAGGCCTTCGCCAACAACCGCCGCCAGCAGACCGGCGAGGCGGGGCGCCACGGACAGCTCGGCCTCACGTGGCGCCGCGACGTCGGCCCCGGCGCGCTCGACGCGAGCGCGTACGGCCTCGCGCGGCGGCTCGACAACCCGATCCCCGTGCGCGTCGTCGCGCTCGACCGGCGCGCGGGCGGGCTGCGCGCCGCGTACACGCTCGGCCTGGGCGCCGACTCGGGCGCGGCGCCGGTGCAGCTCGCGGTCGGCGGCGAGTGGCAGCGCCAGCGCGACGACCGGCAGAACTACGCGAACAACCAGGGCGTGCGCGGCGCGCTCGCGCTCGACCAGCTGGAGCGCGTCACCAACGCCGCCGCGTTCGCGCAAGCGACGGCGGCGCTCGGCGCGCGCGCGACGCTGCTCGCGGGGCTGCGGCACGACCGCGTGCGCTTCGCGGCCGACGACCGCCTCGTGTCGGCGTCGAACCCCGACGACTCGGGCGAGCGCACGCTGCAGGCGACGTCGCCGTCGCTCGGCGTCAACGTCGCCGTCGCGCCGTGGCTGCGCGCCTACGCCAACGGCGCGTACGCGTTCGAGACGCCGACGACCACCGAGCTCGCGAATCGCCCGACGGGCGCGGGCGGCTTCAACCCCGAGCTGGAGCCGCAGCGCGCGCGCAGCGTCGAGGGCGGGCTCACCGCGTCGGGCACGCTCGGACGGCTGCTCGCGGGGAGCGTGCAGCTCTCGGTCTTCCACGCGACGCTCGACGACGCGCTGCAGCCGTACGAGGTGCCGGGTGCCGCGGGGCGGCAGTTCTTCCGCAACGCGGGGCGCGCGGTGCACCGCGGCGTCGAGACCGCGGCGACGCTCGCCGTCGGGCCGTCGATCGCCGTGCGCGCGGCGTACACGGGACTCGACGCGCGCTTCCGCGAGTACACGGTGGGCGACAGCTCGTACGCGAGACGGCGCGTGCCGGGCGTGGCACCGCGCCGCTTCGACCTCGCGGTCACGTGGCGCGGGCCGCGCGAGGCGCTCGTCGCCGTCGAGCAGCGCGCGCAGTCGTGGAGCATGGCCGACGACGCCAACCGCGCGCGCTCGCCCGGCTGGCTCCTGACGACCGTGCGCGCCGCCAGCCCCGCGCTGCGGCTCGGCGGCGTCTCGCTGGCGCCCTTCGCCGGCGTCACCAACGTCTTCGACGTGAAGTGGGACGCGGCCGTGACGGTGAACGCGGCCGGCGCGCGCTACTACGAGCCGGGCACGCCGCGCGCCGTCTACGTGGGCGCGGACCTCGCGGGCGCGATCGGCCGGCGGTGAGCGAGCCCGGGAGCACGTCCACGCGCCTGGTCGTCGTCGGCGCGGGGGCGGCGTCGCTGAAGAGCACCGTCGCGCTCAACGTCGCAGTCGCCGCCGCCGCCGCGGGCGTCGCGACGCGGCTGCGCGACCTCGACGGCGCGTCGTCGCGCGCGCTGGCCCGCGCGGCGGGGGAGGGGACGACCGTCGCGCTGCCGTGGGCCGCGGCGCCCCTGCACGTCAGCACGCCGCCCGATCCGGAGCCGGCCGACGCGCCGGCGCTGGTGGTCGTCGACCCGCCGCCACGCCTCGACGACGCCGTGCGGGCCGAGCTGGGGCGGGCCGCCGTGGTGCTGGTGCCGGTGGACGCGTCGCCGCTCGCCCGGCGGGCGCTGCGCGAGGTGGCGGCCTGGCGGGCGGGGCAGCCGTCGCCCCCCGCGCTCCGCGTGGCGCTCGCCCGCGCCCTCCCGCGCGACGCCGACCGCTGGGCGCTGCTGGAGGAGATCGAGGCCCTGGCGCCCGACGCGCTGCTGCCGGCCACGCTCCCGGCGGGGCGGATCGCCACGCCGGCGGGACGCGAGCGGATCGCCCGGCTGTACGCCCCCGGCACGCGCGGCGCCGCGGCCTACGCGGCGCTGGTGGGAGCGCTGACGGGCGCGCTCGGGCTCACTTCGCCCCGCACCAGCCCATGAAGTAGACCGTCAGGCCCAGCTGGATGGTGGCCATGACGACGCCGAACACGAGCGGGTTGCACCCGCGCGGGATCGGCCGCTCGGCGGGAGAACCGGGAGGCGGCGGCTGGGGCGGCCCGGACGGCGGGCCGGAGGGCGGCGTTTCGGGATCGGGCATCGCCCGAAGGTACGGCCCCGAGCGTCCAGAGCGAAGCGCCACAACACGTTATCGGACCTTTCCCTCCCGCCAGGGGTGCAACGGTCGGGCGTGCCATGGTAACCTTCGCGCTCGCCGCCGCGGGTCCGCGTGTCTGGATCCACGGCGCCTTCAGTCGTTTCCTCCCGAGTTCATGTCGTTTTCCAGCTTCGGTCTGCACCCCGATCTCCTGCGCGGCGTCCAGGAGATGGGTTTCTCCACTCCGACGCCAATCCAGCAGCAGGCCGTCCCGCCCGGTCTCGAAGGGCGCGATCTCCTCGCCTGCGCCATGACCGGGAGCGGCAAGACGGCTGCCTTCCTGCTGCCCATCATCCAGCGCATGCTGGCCCGTCCGGGCCGGGGCACGCGCGCCCTCGTCCTGACGCCGACGCGCGAGCTCGCGGCCCAGATCGAGGAGCACCTCCGCGCGCTCGCCGCGTTCACGAAGGTCCGCGGCGCCGCGATCTTCGGCGGCGTCGGCATGGGCCCGCAGGAACAGGCCTTCCGCAGCGGCGTCGAGATCCTCGTCGCCACGCCGGGCCGCCTGCTGGACCACCTGAAGCAGCCGTACGCGAAGCTCGACGGGCTCGAGGTCCTCGTGCTCGACGAGGCGGACCGCATGCTCGACATGGGCTTCCTGCCCGACATCAAGCGCGTCCTCGCCCACCTGCCGAAGGACCGGCAGACGCTGTTCTTCTCGGCCACGATGCCGGCGCCCATCGCCCAGCTCGCGGACCAGATGCTGCGCCAGCCGGTGACGCTGAACCAGGAGCGCAAGGCGGCGCCGGCCACCGGCATCACGCAGGCGCTCTACCCGGTGCGCGAGGAGCTCAAGGCGCACCTGTTCCTCGAGCTGCTGAAGCGCGGGGAGCTGAAGGACGTCATCGTCTTCACGCGCACCAAGCACCGCTCCAACCGGCTGTACGACTTCCTCACGAAGCACGGCATCCGCTGCGAGCGCATCCACGGCAACCGCTCGCAGGCGCAGCGCACGCAGGCGCTGGCCGGCTTCAAGAGCGGGGCGGTGCAGGTGCTGGTGGCGACCGACATCGTCGCGCGCGGCATCGACGTCGAGGAGCTGAGCCACGTCGTCAACTTCGACGTGCCGCACATGCCGGAGGACTACATCCACCGCGTGGGCCGCACGGCGCGCGCGGACGCCACGGGCGACGCCTTCACCTTCGTCTCGCCGGAGGAGGAGGGCGACCTGAAGGCGATCGAGCGCGCGGTCGGCAAGCGCATCCCGCGCCTCACGGTCGCGGGCTTCGACTACACCAAGGCGCCGGCCGAGCGCTTCGAGGTGCCGCTCGCCGAGCGCATCGCGGAGATCCGGAAGCGCAAGCAGGAGGAGCGCGCGCGCGCCAAGGAGAAGGCCGAGCGGAAGCTGCAGCGCCAGAACGAGGAGGCCGCGCGCGTGGCGGCGAAGGAGTCCTCGCGCGGCGGCCGCGGGCCGCGTCCGGTGTCGTCGGGCGCGCCGGCCGCGCCGTCGCGTCCCGCGCCCGCGCGCCCGGCGCGCGACGCGAACAGCCCGTACGCGGCGGAGGCCGCGGGTGGCGAGAGCGGTCGTCGTCGCCGGCGCGGCGGTCGCGGCCGATCGGCGTCGTTCGGTGGTCGCTGAGCGAACAAATTCGATCGGGGAACAATCACGAGCCCCGCGGCGCTTCGGCGTCGCGGGGCTCGTCCGTTTCACGCGCCGCGACGCGCGTCACAAACGTCTGGCGATCCGTATTTCTACGGCCGAAGGAACGTCGCAGAATCGTCGTTCATTCGTTTATTGACGGTTCCTGTTCGTCGCGCAGGTGCAACACTCTTGGCGGACGGAGACTGGATTCCAAGGTTGTGCGCATGACCGTCACCCCTCGCCGTCGCCGCGCCGACATCGCCGAGACGCTCCGCCGTCGCATCGTGACCGCGGTGTCCGCCGGGCTCTCCCGACGCGGCGACCGCCTGCCGAGCGCCCGCGAGGTGGCGGCGGAGTTCGACGCCGATCCGCGCCTCGTGCTCGCCGCGTATCGCATCCTCGCGCGCGAGGGGCTGGTGAGCATCCGCCGCCGCTCGGGGATCTATGTGGCGGCCGTGCCCGAGGTCGCGGGCGGGCCGCCGGTGGTCGCGCCCGGCTGGCTGGTCGACACGCTGACGGCCGGGCTGGAGCAGGGCGTCGCGGCGCCGAAGCTGGGCGACTGGCTGCGGCGGTGCGTGACCACGCGCCGCGTCCGCGTGGCCGTCGTGGCGGGCAGCGAGGACCAGCTGGAGAGCTTCTGCGGCGAGCTGCGCGACGACTACGGCTTCGACGCGGTGCCGTTCGCCCCCGAGGCGATCGACCGGCCGGGGGGCGTGCCGTCCGAGATCCTCAACGCGGAGCTGGTGGCGGCGCCGGAGCCCCACGCCGCGGCGCTGCGGCGCGTGCTGCCGGCCGAGAGCCGCGTCATCACGCTCGAGCTGCGCACCGACATCGACGCGGTGTGGCGGCGCGAGATGCAGCGCGGGCCGCTCTACATCGTCATCAGCGACCGGAAGACGATGCCCTTCCTGGAGCGCTCGATGGCCGGCCACGCCACCGCGGTGCGCACGCTCGTCCTCGGCCAGGACGACCTGGGGACGATCCCCGACGACGCGGGCGTCTACCTCTCGCGCGCCGTGCGCCGCCGCCTCGACGGCAAGGCCGTGCGCGGCCGCGTGCTGCCGCCGACGCGGACGTTCACCACGCGCACCGCGCGCGAGCTGCTCGCGGTGCTCGTGCAGGCGAACCTGAACGCGATGACGGCCGCCTAGCGCGGAGGACGGCGAGCGCGAGGTCCGCGCGCTCGCCCGCCCGGCTCCTCAGCAGCCGCGCTTCGCCTGGTAGGTGAGCTCGTCGTCCGCCTGGCCGAGCACCACGCGGTTCGCCCACTCGACGCCCTGCGCCACCGAGTGGTCCATGTTGCCCACCTCGTAGCGCCACGCGCCGAAGCGCCCGCGCGAGTACACGTCGCGCGCGTGCAGCCACGGATGGATGGTGCGCAGCGCCGCGTCGCGCTCCAGGCTCGGCGTCGGGTACGTGTAGTCGCGCTCGATGACGTACGTGTCCACGATGCGCGGCACGTCCGACTCGTCCAGCAGGCGCACGTTCAGCATCCCCTCGATCGTCTGGTCGACGATCGTGTCGCGCTCCTCGGGCTTGAACTCCGAGTGCGAGATCTCCGCGAGCAGCGAGTGCTGGCGCGTGTGGTCGGGCACCACCTCGGGGGAGTAGTTCGAGAGGTAGGTGACGCGGTAGAACGGGCAGTCGCCCTCGGGATAGTACATCCAGCACTTGGTCGTGTCGGCCGGGCGGTCGACGCCGACGCCGACGATGAACGATCCCGAGTGCCGCAGCCGGCCCGCCTCCTCGCGCACGACGTCGGGCGCCGCGCCGCCGGTCATCGCCACCAGCTTGTCCATCGGCAGCGTCGACATCAGCACGTCGTACGACTCCGTGCTGCCGTCCGCGAACGTCACGACCTTCGCGTCGGGATCCACGCGCACCGCGGGGCGCTCCAGCTGCAGGTGCTCGCGGATGTACGGGACGATGCGCTCGAACAGCCCGCCGGTGCCGCCGTAGCGCGGGTACTTGAAGGTGTTGTTCGGGCCCCAGCCCGCGTCGTCGCGGTCGAGGATCACGTTGCCCAGCACGCGCGCGAGCGACGGCAGCGCGACGCGCTCGCCGATCCACTCCTTGTTCATCATGCGCGGCGGGTGCGCCCACACCTTGAAGTTGTACGGCATCATGAAGTACTTCGCGAGCCCGGCGCCGAACTGCTTCATGATCAGCTGCTCGAAGTTCTCGATCTTCTCGAGGTCGAGCGGCTCCTTCTGCGCCTCGATCAGCCCGAGCACGATCTCGAGCACGACCTCCTTCGGCAGCCCGCGGATGTTGTTCTGCAGCGGATACGGCAGGAAGCGCCCGCACATCCACACCCACGCCTCGCGCACCAGCTCCTGGTACTCGTCGCCCATCAGCTTGTCGAACAGGCGGTCGAAGTACTCGTAGTGCGAGAACAGGACGTGGCCGCCGATGTCGTACGTGAAGCCGTTCGGGCTCGTCTCGCTCGACGCCAGGCCGCCGACCTTGTGACGCGCCTCGATCACCTGGAAGTTGCGGTAGCCGAGCTCCTGCAGCCGGTAGCCGGCGGCGAGCCCGGTCGGTCCCGCCCCGAGGATCACGATCCTGCGCTCCGACTCCGGGACGGCGTGCGACTGCGACATGGGTCTCCTGCGATGCGCGCATCCGCGCGGGTAGCGCCGCGGCGCGTGGAGCGCGCCGCGACCGATTGGACGTCGTGGGACTGCCGGGATTCCGCGGCGGCGGCCGTGTCGGCCGTCGGTGCTCAGGCCGCGACCCGCGCCCCGGCGCCCGAGCGGCGCGCCGGGAGCCGGCGCCGCGGCGGGCGCTGCGGCGCCCCGCGCCCCCCCCCGGAGTGGCAAAAACCGTTATCGA
>CBHYLO010000217.1:0-7050 GCA_966128675.1 uncultured bacterium
GCGGGGCCGGGCCCCCCCCGCCCCCCCCCCCCCTCGGCGGGCCGGGGGGCCCCCCCCCCGCCGCCCCGCCCCCCGCCTTTCCGCTCTCGTGCCGATACTTCCCCTCCGGGGTACGGGCGTTTGTGACCCGTGCCGCCCTGGCCCGCTTTTCTCGTTGTGACCGCCACCGCGCCGTACTAACCTAGACGCCAGATCCGCCGCGCCGACCGGGGTCCCTACCGGGTGGCCGGCGCCGTGCCGTGCAGCAGCGTCGCGAGGCCGCGTCGCGCCGCCGGCCGGCCAACCTCAGCTTTCGGAGCAGCATGCGGTACTTGGTCCCCTCGCCGGCTGGTGGCCGGCGGCCGGTCGGCCCGCGCGTGGCGCGATCCCTGGCGTCGGCCACGGCCGTCCTCGCGCTCGCGGGGTGCTCGTGGATCACGGGCGTGCCGGACGTCGACCGCGTGAGCGTCACCCTCGCGCCCACCTCGATCGCGGTCAACGGCCAGCCGGCGCAGGTCGTGGGCACGGCGTACCGCAAGGACGGCAGCGTCATCACGCACACGCGCCGCACGGTGGGCTTCAGCTCCTCCAACCCGGCCATCGCCTCGGTCAGCGGCTCCGGCAACGGCGTCGTCACCGGCGTCGGCGTCGGCACCGCCTGGATCGTCGGCGAGAGCGGCGGCAAGAAGGACTCGGTGCTGGTCACCGTGACGCCCACGCCGCCGACGAGCATCCAGCTCGACCCGGCGTTCCCGCGCGTGCGCGCCGGCGGCACCGCGACCGTCGCGGTCCGGGCCCTCGGGAGCACGGGACAGCCGCTCACGGGCTACACCGTCGCCTGCCAGAGCAACTCGCCGACGATCCTCGGCGCCACGGCGTCGGGCACCAACTGCGCGCTCAACGGCCTCAACGTGGGCCAGGCGGTGCTGCGCGTGACCGTCAACGCGGTGTCCGCCGACTTCAACGTCATCGTCGAGAACGAGGTGCCGGCGCGGGTCGTCGTCGCCGTGCGCTCGCCGCTCCGGGTCACCGAGACGCTCAACGTCCCGTTCGAGCTGCGCCGCGCCGACGGGAGCGTGATCCCGAGCGCCGGCCGCACCTGCGCCTTCAGCTCCTCGAACAACGCGGTGCTGGTCGTGAGCGGCAGTGGCGTGCTCCAGACCCAGAGCGAGGGCACGGCCACCGTCACGGTGAACTGCGACAACGTCTCGGGGACGCAGGTGGTCGAGGTCACGAAGATCCCGGTCGTCGACCTGCTCCTGCCGGCGAACCCGATCTTCCGCGTCGGCGCGACCAACACGCTGAGCTTCGCGCCGCTCGACAGCACGGTGCCGCCCCGCACCCTGTCCACGGCCGGACGCCTGCTGGCGTTCACGGTCGCCGATCCCACCGTCCTGCGGATCACGGGCTCGGGCATCGTCGAGCCGCTCAAGGCCGGCACGACGCAGGTCACGGTGCGCGTCGACTCGATCTCGCGCACGACGACCGCCACGGTCACGCTCATCCCGGTCGGCGCCGTCGACATCGACTCGAACTTCGTCGAACGCAACCCGGGCGGCACCTTCCAGTACAAGGCGACCGTCTTCGACTCGCTCGGCCGCGTGCTCACCGACCGCCGCATCGTCTGGCAGAGCAACAACTCGGCGATCGTCTCCATCAACGCCACCACCGGCCTCGCGCGCGCGGAGACGCCGGGCCAGGCGCTCATCCAGGCCGTCGTCGAGCGCGTCCCCGGCTTCCCGGGCACCGTCGTCGACCAGGGCACCTTCACCGTGTTCGCCTCGCCGGTCGCGCGCGTCGAGCTCGCGCCCACGAGCATCACGGTGCGCGCGGGCCAGACGACGCTGGTCTCGGTGATCGCCCGCGACGCCGCCGGCAACCAGCTGTTCGGCCGCACGGTCGTGACCACGTCGAGCAATCCCGCGGTCGCCGTCGCCGACGGCAACGGCACCGTGCGCGGCCTGACGCCGGGCTCCACGACCATCCGCTTCCAGGCGGTGGACTCGGGCGGCCAGCCGCAGGGCGAGGCGGCCGAGCTGGCGGTGACCGTCAGCTCCACGGTGGCGGCCCGCCGCCCGGCGCGTTAAGCCCACCGCGAATCGCCACCACGCCGCGGCCCCGCCGTGCGGGGGGCCCTCGTCGCTTTTCGGGGGCCCACGTTCCACCTTCCCGATCGGCGCGCATCCTGCCCCTCGCGGCAGGCACCGCCGTATCCCCGCCCGCGACCGAGCCCATGCCCAGCCCCGCCAAGTCCGCCGCGCCCGACAAGCCCTCGTTCCTGCGCGGGCTGTTCGCGGGCGCGATCCACGACAGCCTGCTCTTCCCGTTCCCCGATCCGCTGGAGCGGCGCGACGCGGACGAGGCGCACACGGTGCGCCGGCTCATCGCCTCCGCGCACGCGATGCGCGACGCGGGCCTCATCGACTCCGCGCGCTTCGACGCCGAGGAGACGATCCCCGACGCGACGATCCGCGCGATGGCCGAGGCGGGGCTGCTGGGCATCACGGTGCCGCGCGAGTACGGCGGGCTCGGTCTCTCCAGCACGGGCTACGCGCGCGTCTTCGGCGAGGTCGCGGCGATGGACGCGTCGCTCGGCGTCGTCATCGGGGTGCACGCGGGGCTCGGCTGCAAGCCGCTCGTGCTGTTCGGCACCGACGAGCAGAAGGCGCGCTACCTCCCCGCCCTCGCGCGCGGCGAGACGCTGGCGGCGTACGCGCTCACCGAGCCGGAGACGGGCTCCGACGCGCAGCACATCGTCACGCGCGCGGAGCCGGACGGCGCGGGCGGCTGGCGCATCACGGGGCGCAAGCACTGGATCGGCCTCGCGCACCGCGCGGGCGTCATCACCGTGTTCGCGCAGACGCCGACGACGGGCCGCGACGGGAAGCCCACGCAGCGCCCGACGGCGTTCATCGTGCGCCCCGACATGCCGGGCTTCCGCGTCGTGGGGACGGTGCGCAAGCTCGGCATCCGCGGCTCGACGCAGGCGGAGCTCGAGTTCGACGGCTGCCAGGTGCCCGCCGACCACGTGCTCGGCCAGGTGGGCAAGGGCTTCTCGGTCGCGGTGAACGTGCTGAACGGCGGCCGCCTGTCGCTCGCCGCGGGCTGCGCGCAGGGCGCGAAGGCGATCGTCGGCGAGATGGCGCGCTACGCCGAGCAGCGCATCCAGTTCGGCGCGCCGCTGGCGAGCTTCGAGATCACGCAGCGCAAGCTCTCCACGCTGGCGGCCGAGACGTACGCCGCCGACGCGATGGTGGGGCACCTGAGCGCGGCGCTCGACCGCGGCGACGTGGACGCGGCGCTGGAGGCGGCCGCCGCCAAGGTGTTCGCGAGTGAGCTGATCTGGCGCGCCGCCGACGAGATGGTGCAGGTCGCGGGCGGCCGCGGCTACGTCATGCCGTATCCGTACGAGCGGATGCTGCGCGACGCGCGCATCAACCGGATCTTCGAGGGCGCGAACGACGTGCTGCGGCTGTTCATCGCGCTCAACGGCATCGAGGGCCCGGCCGAGCGGCTGCAGGAGCTGGGCGCGGCGCTGCGGAAGCCGATCCAGAACTTCAACGCCGTCGCCGGCTACGCCACGGACCGCGTGCGCACCGCGCTCGGCAGCCCCGTCGACGGCGTGGACGTGCGGCTGCACGCCCGGCTGCTGCACCACAAGCGCTTCCTCGAGAAGCACACGGCGGAGCTCAAGGGCGCCGCGCAGGCGGCGATCCTCGCGCACCGCAAGAAGATCCTCGAGCGGCAGCTGGTCACGGAGCGCCTCGCCAACATGGCGATCGAGCTCTACGCCCGCGCGGCGACGATCGCCCGCACGCAGCGCCTGCTGGAGGCGCGCGGCGAGGCCGCGTGCGCGCACGAGCTGGCGCTGTGCGACCTGTTCTGCGTCGAGAGCGGCCAGCGCTTCCGCGCGCAGCGCGAGCTGCTCGGCGGCCGCTCGGAGGCGGTGGACGACGTGCGCCGCGCCGTGGCGGCGCGGGTGCGGGCAGCGGCGGGGTACGACGTGTCGGACGCAGTCCTCGACCGCGGTGAGGCGGAGGACGGCAAGGCGGAGGACGGAACAGCGGAGGACAGAACAGCGCGATACGCGAAGGCGGACCTTCGAGCCTGACGCATCGAGCTTCGAGGGTTCGCTTCATCGTTTCACGCCCTTCCGTCCTCCGCTTCATCGTCCTCCGCCGCACCGTCCTCCGCTCCAACGCGAGGCCCTTCCGACTCGTATTCCACCGAACCCCTCTCCCTCGCACATGCCTCTGCCCTCCCGCGCCCGGCGCGCCTTCCTCGCCGCGACGGTCCCCGCCGCGCTCGCTCCCGTCGACGCCGAGGCGCAGGCCCCGACGCGGCGCACGCGGCCCGACACGACCGCCCGGCTCGACACGGTGACCGTGACGGCCGAGCGCCGCCGCGCGGCGACGTTCGACGTGCCGCAGGCGGTGACCGTGATCGGCCGCGAGCGCCTCGCGGACCGGCGCGGGATGGGACTGGACGAGGTGCTGCAGGAGGTGCCCGGCGTGATCGCGCTCTCGCGCGCCGGCGGCACCGACGCGCGCATCAACATCCGCGGCTTCGGCTCGCGCGGCGCGGGCGACCGCTCCAACGCCGGCACCACGCGCGGCGTGCGCCTGCTGATCGACGGCTTCCCCGAGACGGAGCCGGACGGCCGCACCGCGCTCGACCTGTTCGACATCGCGACGGCCGAGGGGATCGAGGTCGTGCGCTCGAGCGCGTCGTCGCTGTGGGGGAACGCGGCGGGCGGCGTCATCAACCTCACGACCGCCGCCACGACCACGCGGCCGTTCGGGCAGCTGACGCCGATCGTCGGCAGCTTCGGCCTGCGCCGCTACGTCGGGCGCGCCGCGACGCCGCTCGGCCGCGGCACGCTGTCGCTCTCCGGCACGTTCACCGACTTCGAGGGGTGGCGCGCGCACTCGGGCGGGCAGCGCTCGCTGGGCCTCGCGAGCTTCGTCGCACCCGTGGGCGACCGCGCGCGCGTGGGCGTCTTCGCGGTCGGCGGGCGCAACGCGTACCGCATCCCCGGCCCGCTGACGCGCGCGGAGGCGGACGCGAACCCCGAGCAGGCCAACGCGACGTACGCGGCGCGCGACGAGCGCCGCGACAACAAGCTCGGACGGCTCGGCGTGACGCTCGACGTGGCGCTCGACTCGACGCACGCGGTGTCGTCGGCGCTCTACGTGAACCCCAAGGTGCTGCAGCGCTCGGAGCGCGGGACGTTCCGCGACTTCAACCGCTACCACGTGGGCGGCAACGTCGTCTACCGCAACGCGCTGCCGCTGTTCGCGCGCGGCGCGCGCTTCACCGCCGGCGTCGACGAGGCGTACCAGGACGGCACGATCCTCTTCTACGGCCTCGGGCCGGGCAACACGCGCGGCGCCGACCTGCGCGACAACAAGAAGGAGGGCGCGAACAACGTCGGCGTGTTCGCGCACCAGGAGCTCGACGTCACGCCGCAGCTCACGCTCGGCGTCGGCGCGCGGTGGGACGCCATCCGCTACGACTACCAGAGCTTCGTCGGCCGCCGGCTGGCGGACGTGAAGACGTTCTCGCGCGTGACGCCCAAGCTGGGCGCGACGTGGCGCCTCGGGCCCACGCACAGCGTCTACGCGAACCTCGGCGGCGGCGTGGAGGCGCCCGCGGGCAACGAGACCGATCCGGCCAGCACGTTCGGGCAGGACTCGGTCTACAACCTCAACCCGCTGCTCTCGCCCATCCGCTCGACGACGTACGAGGTGGGCACCAAGCAGCTCGTCGCGGTCGGCGGCTCGGGCGCGACGCTGTCGTACGACGCGGCGGTGTACGTGACTGACGTCGACGACGAGATCGTGCCGTACCGCGGCGGGCGCTTCTACTTCACCGCCGGCCAGGTGCGCCGCACGGGCGCGGAGCTCGGCGCGCAGGCGCGCGGGCTCGGCGACTTCACGGTGCGCACGGCGCTCACCTGGTCGCACCACCGCTACACCGACTACCGGGTGGACTCGGTGCACTACGCGGCGTCGGCGGCGGGGCGGTTCGCGGACTTCGGCGGCAACCGCGTCGTCGGCATCCCCGACGTCGCGTACTTCGCGGGCGTCGGCCTCGAGCCGCGCGCGGTGCGCTGGATCAACGCCGAGGTCGGGCTGCGCGGCCAGTCGCGCTTCTTCGCCGACGACGCCAACGCCGTCGAGGTCCCGGCGTTCGCGACGCTGCAGGCGACGCTCGGCTTCGGCGAGGGGCTGCCGCTGGGGCGCGGGCTCGCGCTGCGCGGCTTCGTGACCGTGCACAACCTCACCGACCGCCGCTACGTCGAGTCGGCGTTCCTCAACCCCGACGTCGTGGGCGGGCAGCCGGTCGCGTTCGAGCCCGGCCTCCCGCGCAACGTCGTGTTCTCGCTGTCGCTGGGCGCCGCGGGCCGGCGGTGAACACGATGCACGGCACGAGGCACGGCGAGGTGTGCGACCACTGCGGCTCCGCGCGGCTGGAGTGGCGCAAGTGCAAGCAGCTGTGCGCGGACTGCGGCAACATCAACCGCTCGTGCGCCGACCTGACGGCCGATCCGGCCTGACGGCGGCGCGCGGCGCCGGACGCGTAGCGGGAGGATCCGCATGGGACGCCAGCCGCGGCAGGTCACGCTCGACTTCTCCGGCCTCGCGGACGCGCACGCCGGCGCGCGCCTCGCCCTCTCGGCCGTCGCCTGCGTCGGCGACCAGCTGTGGCTCGGCGCCGACGAGGGCACGGCGCTGCTGCGCCTCACGCGCGTCGCGCCCGAGCGCTGGGCCGACGCGGCCGCGGTGCCGCTCGACGCGCTGCTGACGCTCCCCGGCGACGCGGACGACGAGGTCGACGTCGAGGGGCTCGACGCGTGCGACGGCTGGCTGTGGGTCACCGGCTCGCACAGCATCCGCCGCCGCAAGCCCGCCGCCGACGCTCCCGACGCGGAGCGCATCGCGCGGCTCGCGCGCACGACGCGGCGCGGCAACCGCCACCTGATCGCGCGGCTGCCGCTCGTCGCGCAGGACGACGCGGGGCGGCGCCACGACGTCGTGCGCGCGGTCACCGCGGCCGACGGCGTCGTGC
>CBHYLO010000218.1:0-7048 GCA_966128675.1 uncultured bacterium
CGCGCGGGCCGACGCCGAACACCAGCGACTGCAGGCTCCGGCCGAGCGTGACGTAGCCGAGCGCGCCGAGCGCGAGGCCCGCGCCCACCAGCCGCGCGCCCTGCCCCAGCACGAGCGTCGCGACCTGCCGCTGGCCGGCGCCGAGCGCCGCGCGGATGCCCAGCTCGCGCACGCGCTGCGCGACGACGTAGCTCAACACGCCGTAGACGCCGAGCACCGCCAGCAGCACCGCGACCACCGCGAAGCCGCCCAGCACGACGACGCCGAAGCGGCGCGTCCCCAGCGAGCGCGAGACGACGTGCGGCATGGTGGTGACGTCGTACGTCGGCACCTGCGGGTCGACCGCGCGGACGGCGTCGCGCAGCGCGCGAGCGGCCGCGTCGTCCGCGAGCGTGGTGCGCGCGACGATCGCGAGGCCGCTCCACCAGCCCTGGCGGTAGTTGTAGTAGATGGACGCCTTGTGCGCCGTGCCCAGCCCGTCCTGGCGGACGCTGCCCACGACGCCGACGATCACGCCGTCCGGCCCCTGGTTGATGCGCTTGCCGATCGGGTCCTCGTTGGGGAAGTACTGCCGCGCCAGCTGCTCGTCGATGATGAACGTCATCGTGCCGTCCGCCGGGCGCACGTCGTCCTGCGCCTCGAAGGTGCGGCCGCGCAGCAGCGGGATCCCCATCGTGCGGAAGTACTCGGCGTCCACCGCGACGATGTTCGCGTGCGGCGGCTCGGGCTGCCCCGTGGTGTCGCGCCCGAGGACCCGGAACGGCGAGCTGGTCCCGCCGCCGCGGCGCATCGGCAGCCAGGTCGTCACGCTCGCCGCCTCCACGCCGGGCACCGCGCGCAGGCGCGCGGTGACGTCGGCGTAGAAGCGGATCGCCGCGTCCGTCTTCGCGTAGCGCGCGAACGGGAGCGTGATCGTCGTCGTCGTCACGCGCGCGGCGCGGAAGCCCGGGTCGACGGCGAGCAGCCGCGACAGGCTGCGCAGCATCACGCCGGACGCCAGCAGCAGCACGAGCGACAGCGCCACCTGCCCGACGACCGCCCCGTGCAGCGCGCGATGCCGCTCACGCCCCGCCGTGCCGCCGCGCAGCCCCTCCTCCACCCCCCCCCCCCGGTCGACGCGCGCGCCGCGCAGCGCCGGGATCGTTCCCGAGACCCGCGCGGCGACCACCGTGACGCCGAGCGTCGCCAGCAGCACCGTGCCGTCCAGCCGCAGGTCGCGCAGCGCCAGCTGCTCGGCCGGCGCGAGCGCGACCAGCAGCCGGGTCGTCGCCCACCCGATCGCGACGCCCAGCAGGCCGCCGGCGCCGGCGAGCAGCGCGCTCTCGGCGAGCAGGCGGCGCGCGATGCGGCCGCGCTCCGCGCCGAGCGCCGCGTGGACCGCCAGCTCCCGCGCGCGCGCCGTCGCGCGCACGAGCTGCAGGCTGGTGACGTTCGCGCAGGCGATCAGCAGCACGAGCCCCACCGCGCCGAGCAGCACCAGCAGGATCGGCCGCAGCTGCCCCGCGTCGAAGGCGACGAAGGGCGTGAGGTACATGCGGTGCTTGCCGGCGACGCCGTAGTAGTCGTCCTGCGGGTAGCGGGCGCGCCAGGTCGCCATCTCCGCCTGCAGGCCGGCCTGCGCCTGTTCGGCGGTGACGCCGTCGCGCAGGCGCGCGAGCGCCGTCATGTACTGGCGACCGCGCTGGTTGGCGACGTACGACGAGTCGATGCGCACCGGCAGGAGGATGCGCGCGTCGCGCGGGTACCGGAAATCGGGCGGCAGCACGCCGACGATCTCGTGCGCCTCGTCGTTGAGGCGCACCACGCGGCCCACCACCGACGAGTCGCCGCCGAACTGCTCGCGCCAGAGGCCGTAGGTGAGCACCGCGACCAGGTGCCGTCCGTCGCGCGAGTCCGCGGCCGTGTAGAGCCGGCCCAGGTGGGGCCGCACGCGGAACAGCTGGAAGTAGTCGCCGAGCGTGCGCACGCCCTCGAAGCGCGTGGACGTGCCGCCCTGCTCCAGCACGAACGGGCGCGCGTGGTAGCCCGCGACCGACGCGAACAGGTCACGCCGCTCCGAGAGGTCGAGGACCTCCGTCGGCGCGAGCTCCAGGTCGAGCAGCTTGATGGGGAGCAGGTCCTGCCGGATCGCCACCACCCGGTCGACGTCGGGGGTGGCGACGGGGCGCAGCAGGACCGCGCGCACGGCGCTGAAGATCGCGGTGTTGGCCCCGATCCCCAGCGCGATGCAGAGGATGGCCGCGGCGCTGAAGCCGGGCGCGCGGCGGAGGCCGCGAAGGATGCTGCGGAGCTGCGTGAGCACTGCCGTCCCTCGCGGGCGAGAGTTGTGGGGTGTGCGACTACTCGGTGCGGAGGACCGTCATGGGACTGCTGCGCATCGCGCGGCGCGCCGGCACCCAGCTCGCCAGCGCGGCGACCAGCGCGACCACCAGCGACACCGACAGCAGCACCGGCGGGTCGAGCGGGCTGGTGTCGTACAGCTCGTCCGCCAGCAGGCGCGTGAGCGCGGCCGCGCCGGCGAGGCCGATCGCGATGCCGATGCCCGCCCGCCGCAGCGCGCCGCCCAGCACGTCCTGCCAGACGTCGCGCGGCCGCGCGCCGAGCGCGACGCGGATGGAGAACTCGCCGGCGCGCTGCGCGACCGACTGCGCGACCACGCCGTAGATGCCGACCAGCGCCAGCACCACCGCGCACCCCGCGAAGGCGCCGAGCAGCAGCGCGCTGAAGCGCGGCCGCGCGGCCGTCGACGACACCAGCCCCTCCAGCGGGCGCAGCTCGGCGACGGCGAGCGTCGGGTCGAGCTCCGTCACCGCGGTGCGGATCGCGCCGGCGACCGCCGTCGGCTCGCCCGTCGTGCGCAGCACCAGCGACGCCGAGCCCGGGCCCACCCACAGCGCCGGCAGGTAGAGCGCCGCGCGCGCCTCGTCGGTGAGCGCCTGGTGCTTCACGTCGCCCACGACGCCGACGACCGCGAACTTCGGCCCGTCGGTGCCCCACGGCATGACGCGCTTGCCGATCGGGTCCTCGTTCGGGAACACCTTCCGCGCCAGCGTCTCGCTGATCATCGCGACCGGCGTGGCGCCCTGGCGGTCCTGCGCGCCGAAGTCGCGGCCGCGCAGCAGCGGCACGCCCATCGCCTGGAAGTACGCGTCGCCGACCTGGTAGAAGTTGGCCATCTTCGCGTTCTCCGGCTCGCCGCCCTGCCCGTCGACGAAGTACGCGCCGATCGAGACGCCGCCGCTCATCGGGATGGGCGTGCCGACGCTGGCGCTCGTCACGCCGGGGATCGCGCGCAGCTTGGGCAGCAGCGACTCCCAGAAGCGCACGTTGGCGGTGTCGTTCGCGTAGCGCGCGCGCGGCAGCGACACGTTCGCCGTCATCACGCGCTCGGCCGCGAAGCCGGGCTGCACCGAGAGCAGGCGGCGGAGGCTCGTCAGCGTCAGCCCCGCGCCCGTGAGCAGCAGCAGCGCCACCGCCACCTCGGCGACGAACAGCCCGTCGCGCAGGCGCGCGCGCGCGGCGCTGCCGGTGGTGGCCTTGCCGCCGTCCTTGATGACGCCGTTGAGGTCGAGCTTCGCCGTCTGCAGCGCGGGGAGCACGCCGGCCGCGACGCTCGCCAGCAGCGCCATGCCGAAGGTGAAGAGCGCGACGCGCCAGTCGACGCCGGCCTGGGCGAGGCGCGGGATGCTCGTCGGCACGAGGGCCGCCCGCCCCGCCCACGCCCACGACGCCAGCAGCAGCCCGAGCGCGCCGCCCGCGAAGCCGAGCAGCAGGCTCTCGGCCAGCTGCGGCCGGGCGAGGTGCCACGGACGCGCGCCCATCGCGGCGCGCACGGCGATCTCGCGCTTGCGCACGGCGCCGCGCGCCAGCGTCAGGTTGGCGACGTTCGCGCAGGCGATCAGCAGCACGAACGAGACGGCGCCGAGCAGCACCAGCAGCACCGGGCGCACCGCGCCGGTGACCGCCTCGTGCATCGGCACGACCGGCACCTCGCTGTGGTTGCGCTCCTCCTCGAACTCCTGCCCGACGCGGCGCATGATGCCCTGCAGCTCCGCGCGCGCGGCCTCGGCCTGCACGCCCGGCGCCAGCCGCCCGACGACGCTCAGGTTGTGGTTCCCGCGGTTGGCGGTCCACGCGCTGTCGCTCATCGCGAACGGCGTCCAGACGTCGCTGCGGTCGTTCGGGTAGCCCACCTCGGGCGGCAGCACGCCGACGACCGTCACCGGCCGGCCGTTGAGCTGCAGCACGCGGCCCGCCACGCGCGCGTCCGCGCCGAAGCGCGTGCGCCACAGCCGGTCGCTGATCATCGCCACCGCGGGCGCGCCGGGCGCGTCGTCGTCGGCCGCGAACGCGCGGCCCACCTGCGGCGCCACGCCGAGCGCGCGCGGCAGCGTCCAGGTCACGCGCGCGCCGTTCAGCCGCTCCGGCTCGCCGTCCCCGCCCAGCGTGTAGTCCGCGACCCGCGCCGCGCCGAGCGCCGTGAAGCTGCGGGCGCCCGTCCGCCAGTCGTGGAAGTTGGCCGCCGAGACCACCGCGCGCGCGTTGCGCGAGCCCGGGTCGCTCTCGTACAGCACCATCAGCCGCTCGGGCTCCGCGTACGGATAGGCCTTGAGCAGCACCGCGTTCACCACGCCGAACACCGTCGCGTTGGCGCCGATGCCGATGGCGAAGGTGGCCACCGCCGCGAGCGTGAAGCCCGGGCTGCGGCCGAGCGCGCGGAGGGCCTGCTGGAAGACGGCGAACATGGGCGGTGGCCTCAGACCGGGGCGACCGTCTCCTCGACCACGCGCCCGTCGAAGAGATGGATCGTGCGCTGCGCGTGCAGCGCGTAGCGCGGGTCGTGGGTCACCATGCAGACCGTCGCGCCGCCGCGATGCAGCTCCTGCAGCAGCTCCATCACGCTCTCGCCGTTGGCGCTGTCGAGGTTTCCGGTGGGCTCGTCGGCGAGGAGGATGGCCGGGTCGCCGACGACCGCGCGCGCCACGGCGACGCGCTGCTGCTGACCGCCGGAGAGCTGCGCCGGGTAGTGCTTCTGACGGTGGCTCATGCCGACCTTCTCGAGCGCCGCGTGCACGCGCTGGCGCCGCTCGGCCGCCGAGAGGGCGCCGTCGCCGCTGCGGTACGTCAGCGGCAGCTCGACGTTCTCGTAGACCGTCAGGTCGCCGATCAGGTTGAACGCCTGGAAGACGAAGCCGATCTGGCGGTTGCGCACGCGCGCGCGCTCCGCGGCGTCGAGCGTCGTGACGTCCTGGCCGGCCAGCTCGTAGCGCCCGCCCGAGGGCGAGTCGAGCAGGCCGAGGATGGAGAGCAGCGTCGTCTTGCCGCAGCCCGACGGGCCGCCGATGGCGACGTACTCGCCCTGGCGGATCTCGAGGTGCACGTCGGCGAGGGCATGGGTCTCGACGTCCTCGGTGTAGAACACCTTCTTCACGCCGTCGAGGCGGATGAGGGCATCCGCGCGGTCGGCGGTGAGCGTCGAGCGGCGAGCGTCGGTGGCGGTCGTCATCGGGGCGGCCGTTTGGAGGAAGGGAGGAATACGGTGTCGGGCCTGTTGGACAGCGGAGAGGCGCGATGCGTTGCCGACGGCGCGCTGGACGCTCGCCGCTCGACGCTCGCCGCTCACTTGATGCGCAGCCGCTCCTGCCCGTCCCACTGCGAGACGTCGGAGATGATGACCTTGTCGCCGGGCTTGAGCCCCTGCACGACCTCGATCGCGTTGACCGAGGCGCGCCCCAGCTTCACCTGCACGCGGCGCGCGTGGCTGCCGTCCGGCTCCACCACGAACAGGCCGACGGTGCTCTCCGGCTGGCCGTAGGCGGGGCGGCCCACCGAGAGCACGTTGGGCAGCCGCTCGATCTCGATCGTGCCGTCCACCGAGAGGTCGGCGCGGGCGCCGCGCGGGAGCGTGCCCTCCAGCCCCACCTCCACGGTCACGGTCCCGTTCTGCACCGCGGGATCGACGCGGATGATGCGGCCGGCCACCAGCCCGTTGCGCGTGTCGACGCTCACCGGCTGGCCGAGCACGATGTCCTTGGCCTGCGTCTCGGGGACGCGGAGCACGGCCTTCAGCTTCCCGGGCTGCGCGACGCGCGCCAGCAGCTGGCCCGGCACCACCCACTGGCCCAGCTCGAGGTCGAGCTGCTGCAGCACGCCCGCCTCGCCGGCCGTCACGCGCATCGACGCCACGCGGTCGCGCTGGAACTGCGCGACGGCGCGCATGCGCTGCACGTTCGCCTGCTCCAGCGCCAGCTGCTGCCCGAGCGACTGCTGCAGCATCTGCAGGCGGCGCTGCTCGATCTGGCGGCGGCTGGAGAACTCGTCGGCGCGCTCGCGGGCGCGGGCCACCTCGTTGGCGCTCGACAGCCCCTTCTTGTCCAGGGCCTCGAACACCTCGGCGTTGCGCTTCGCGTCGTTGTACTCGGTCGTGATGGTCGCGACGGTCGCCTGCTGCTGCAGCCGCGCGGTCTCCAGCTGGTTGCGCAGGCTCACCAGGTTCGCCTCCGCGGCCGTCAGCTGGCGCTCGGCCTCGAGGGCCTGGAGCTGCACGTCGGGGTTGGTCATCTCGAGCAGCACCGTGCCCGGGGTGACCGTGGTGCCGGCGCGCGTCACCAGCTGCTCGACGCGGCCCGCGGTCACCGCGCTGACGATGCGCACGTGCTCGGGGACCAGCGTGCCCGGCGCGCGGACGTTGCGCTCCAGGGTGCCCTGGCGGACGGTGTCGATCCAGAGCGTCGCGCGCTCGACGGACGGCGCGGCGGGCTCGAGGCGGGTGAGCGCGACGCTGGCGGCGACCACGGCGACGGTGCCGACGGCGATCAGCGCGTTGCGGCCGCGCTTCGACTTCTTGGGGCGTGCGATGTCCACGAGAGCTCTCTCGGACAGGGAAGACGTGAGGGAAGACGCCCCCTCCCAAGACAAGCTCCGTGCCCACTCCGGACGGACGCAAGCCGTTGCATGGCAAGCGCTTACGTGCGGCACCCCGGACCTCCCCGTCCGGACGTGGGACGGAAGTGTCCGGAATCGAACACCGCCGGAGCGCCGCGCCGGC
>CBHYLO010000219.1:0-7035 GCA_966128675.1 uncultured bacterium
GCATCCCTGCATCCCGACGCAGCGTTTCGCCCACGCACCGGCCCGCGCGACACGCGCCTCCGTCCGCGCCGTGCGAGCTGCGCGATCCCTGCATGTCGCGCGCGATCCCCGCACGCCGGCGGGCCGCTACCCCGACGACGCCTCCTCCGGCCACAGCTCCGCCACCGCCTCGCGCAACGCCTTCGCCCGCGCGCCGAGCGCGCCTGCGGCCTCCACGTCCAGCGCCGCGCGCGCCGCGTCCGCCTGCACCTCCAGCAGCTCGGCCCACGCGCGCAGCTGGCCCGCATGTCCCACCAGCCGCGCCGCCGAGCGGGCGTCCAGCCGGCGCAGCAGCGGCGCCTCGCCGCCGAGCAGCGCGTCCGTCGCCGACGCGGCCTCCTGCCGCACCGCCTCGGGCGACTCCGCCGCGTGCGTCAGCCGCTCGCGCAGCCGGCGCAGCAGCTCGCCCGCCTGCTGGATGAGGCGGAGGATGTGGTCCTCCTGGTCCCTGCGTCGGATGCCCACGCGCGCTCACGGAAAGGGGTCCCGCATACGGTACGGCCCGGGGCGCGGATCACAAGCGCGGGCCGGCGGGTACGGACTGGCGCGCCGCGGTCGCGGCGTCCGTCGATCGCGTCACCCGCCGCCGCCGCACCCATGCCGTCGCTCCGCCCGTCGCGCCCCGCCGTCCCCGCGCTCGCCCTTCTCGCCGGCGTCCTCGGCGTCGCCGCCTGCAACGACATGCTCGATCCGATCCCCGTGCCCGACGCGGGCGTGCGCGTGGTCAACGCGACGCAGGGGCCGATCGACGTGCTGGTGGACGGGGTCCCGGTGCTCAGCGGCCTGCCCATGGCCAGCGTGTCGAGCCCCCTCGGCGTGGCGTCGGGCACGCGGCGCGTGCAGCTGCGGGCGGCGGGCGGCGCGACGGCCGAGGTGTCGCTGGACGTCGCCAGCGGGAAGGCGCTCACCGCGGCGGCGGTCGCGGGGACGGGCGGCGCGCTCGCCGCGCAGGTGCTCGCCGACACGGGCAGCATCGTGCCGGCGGGGAAGAGCAAGCTGCGCGTGTCGCACCTCGCGGCCGCAGGCGCGTCGACGGTCGAGATCTTCCGCACGCAGCCCGACTATCAGACGCCCATCCGGATCATGACGCCGTTCGCGTACCGCGAGACGTCGCCCTACCTGCAGAGCGACCCGGGCACGTGGGAGGTGTTCGTCGCGCCGGCGGGGAGCAGCGGCAGCCCGAAGGTCGCGACGTCGGGGCCCGTGCCGGTGCCGAGCGGCGAGCGGCGCACCGTCGTGCTGCTGGACAGCGCGGGCGTGCTGCGCTTCCGCGTCATCCAGGAGTAGCGCGCGGGGCGCGTCAGGGCGACGCGGGGCGCGGCTCGGGACGGCGCGCCACGCGCGCGAACGCGTTCAGCCCGTCGTGCAGGTACGGCTGCCGCGTCGCCGTGCCGGCCACCAGCATGAAGCGCTGCACGACGGCGCCCTTCGCGTCCAGCACGACCATCGCGTCCGCGCCGTCCAGCCGCGCGGGCGACTCGTCGGCGCCGTAGCGATACGTCAGCGCGCCGTTGCGCGCGAGGACGTGCAGCGTGTCGGGGCCGTTCGCGTACGCGCCGACGAAGCGCGCCGCGCCGCCCGCCGCGCGCGGCGCCGCGCTGTCGGGGCGCGGGCGCACGTCGGCGCCCGCCTCGCCCACCAGCTGCGCCATCACCGCCGCCGCGGTGCCCGCGAGGATGCCGCCGTTCCGGTTGGCGAGGACGATCACCGCGGCCTGCGAGTCGGGCGCCATCGTCACGACGGAGCCCGAGCCGACGCGGAAGCCGTAGTGCGACAGCGTGCGCACGCCGCCGCGCACGCACGCCGACAGGCCGTAGGCGTAGCGGCACCCCTCACCGCCGGGGATCGGCGCGCGCGGCTGCGTCATCAGCGCGACCGCGGCCGCCGGCAGCGCCTGCGCGCCGTCCACGCGGCCGCCGTTCATGATCGCGATCGTCAGCCGCGCCAGCTCCGACGCGCTCGAGAAGAGCGAGCCCGACGCCCACGTCGTGACGTCGTCGGTGAACGGGCGCAGCACGGTGGCGGTCGTGTCGCGCACGCGGTGGTCCTGCGCCAGCGGCCACGTCATCGCCTCCAGCGGGCGGAACGTCGAGCGCGTCATGCCGAGCGGCGCGAGCACCCTCGCGCGCACGACGTCGGCGTAGAACGCGCCGCCCGCCTGCTCGATCGCGTAGCCGGCCAGCCAGTAGCCCGGGCCCGAGTACGAGTAGACGTCGTTCGCGGGCCCGAAGACGTGCTCGCGTCCCCAGCCTCGCACGCGCGTCGCCAGCGCGGCGTCGTCGTGCGGGCCCGCGCCCGAGGCCTCGTTGATCATCCCCGCGCGGTGCGTCAGCAGCTGGTCGAGCGTCAGGCGGCCGAGCGACGACGCGAGGCCGCGCGCGTACGACGCGAGCGGCGCGTCGAGGCGCAGCTTCCCCTCGTGCGCGAGCAGCGCGGCGGTCAGCCCCGTGACCATCTTCGTCGTCGAGCCGATGCGGAAGAGCGTCGTCGCGGTCACCGGCTCGCCGGTCTCGACGCTCGCGACGCCGAAGCCCTTCTGGTAGACGACGCGCCCGCGCCGCACGACGGCGATCGCGACGCCGGGGCTGCGCGTGGCGCGCATCTCCTGGCGCAGCACGCGCTCGATGGCGGCGGTGTCGAGCGCGGGCGCCTGCGCGTCGAGTGGCGCGCCGGGTGGCGCGGCGAGCAGGAGGGCGAGGGCGAGCGGTCGGGCGAGGCGCACGGACGGGGCGGCGGGAGTGGGAGGCGCGACCCGCAACCTGGGCCCGCGCGCGCGCGGCGGACAGCCGTGATCGCCGTCAAAATCGCGTTCGAGCGGCGCCGCGCGCCCGCTCAGGTTGACAACGGCGACCGGACACCCGAGCGTCGGGCCGTTCGTCGCCGTTCGCCCGCATGTCTCCCGTCTCGCCCACGGCCGGAGGGTCGCATGTACATCCTGGTCCAGCACACCATCGCGGAGCCCGTCGCCTTCTGGAGCGCCGCGGACCCGGCGATGCTGCCGCCGCAGTTCAAGCTGCTGCAGACGTTCCCGACGCGCGACGGCACGCACGCCGCGTGCATCTGGGAGGCCGCGTCCGTCGACGCGCTGCGCGGGATGCTGGAGCCGCTCACGGCGCCGGTGAGCCTGAACGAGTACTACGAGGTGGAGAACCGCGACGGCGTCGCGCTGCCGTCGGGCGTCGCGCGCGGCGCGCAGGCCGGCAGTCAGCAGCGGCGCCTCTGACGGCCGCGCTCCTGTGTGGTGGCGCCGGACCCGAACTGCAGTAGACGGGATTGCGACGGATTGAACGGACATGATCTGATGTGACCTCCGTGCAGCGCGACACTCCCTGCGCCGCGAGGAGCGTACATCAGATCTCGTCCGTTCAATCCTGTCGAAGCTGTTCGCTCTTCAGGATCAGGCGCGGCGTGCCCGGGTCGGCGAACGAGGGGCTACGGATGCTCCGGATGAGACGGATGCTCCGGATCGCTCCACGTAGCGCGACGTCCCATGCGCACCGAGGAGCGATCCGTCTCATCCGCTCGATCCGGAGCATCCGTAGCCCCCCACGAGTAGTTCGTGCCTGACGCGTACGACGGCGGACGCCGAGGGCTCAGAGCAGGATCCGCAGCCCGCAGCGCCTCTCAGCGCCAGCCGCCGTGCCGGTACACGACGCCCGCGCGCATCACGAACGCCACGCGCCGCAGCGCGCCGATGTCGCGCGACGGATCGCCATCGACCGCGATCAGGTCGGCGTCCATCCCCGGCGCCACCGCGCCGATGCGCGCCTCCAGCCCCAGCGAGCGCGCCGCCAGCGACGTCGCGGAGACGATGGCGTCCATCGGACGCTGGCCGGCCGCCACGCGGCACGCCAGCTCGTCGACGTTGTGGCCGTGCGCCAGCGCCACCGCGTCGGTGCCCCACACCAGCTGCAGCCCCGGCGTCTGCAGCGCGCGCGCGAACAGCGCCGGCGTCTCCGCCAGCGTGCGCTCGAGCGTCTCGAACGAGCGCGCCGTGAACCCCGAGCGCGTGAACACGTCGCGGTGGTCCAGGTAGTTCCGCAGCACCAGGCACACCTGCGGCGAGAACCACACGCCGCGCTCCGCCATCAGGCGCAGCTCGGCGTCGGTCGCGTACATGCCGTGCTCGATCTGCCCGCAGCCGGCCAGCACCGCCGCGCGCACGCTGCCGGCGCTGATCGCGTGCACCACCGTGCGCAGCCCCTGCGCGCGCGCCTCGCCGCACAGCGCCGCGAGCTGCGCGTCGCTCATCGTCTGCCGCCCGCCCGCGCCCAGCCCCGCCGACGCGAAGATCTTGATCACGTCCGCGCCCTCCGCCTTCCGCGCGCGCACCAGCGCGCGCAGCGAGTCGGGCGACGGCGTCGTGTCGAGCATCGGGGCCAGCGACGTGAGGAGCCGGGGCCCGGGGATCACGCCGCGCGCGGTGGCGTCGCGCAGCGCGGCGTCGTCGGCGTCGCCGATGCTCTGCGCCGTCGTCACGCCCGCCATCAGCGTCGCGTACAGATTCCCGGCGCGCGCCAGCGCGGCCTCCGCGGGCCCGTCGCCGTCGTCGGGGCGGTGCAGCGCGCCGCGCGACGTCACGTACCAGCTCGGGTGCACGTGCACGTCGATCAGCCCGGGCAGCAGCGTCAGCGTCCCCAGCTCGTAGGTCGCGCGCGGGCGCCGCACCCCCGATTCCACCGCGACGATGCGCCCGCCGCGCACGGTCACCCGCGCGTCGCGCCGCACGCCGCCGCGCCCGTCCAGCAGCGTCGCGGCGTGGATGGTGACGGTCGCCGTATCGGTCGGCGCCTGGGCCTGCACGTGCGCACCCACGAGTGCGAGCAGCAGCGCGAGCGTCCGCACCACGCACCGCGCGGTCACGATGCCACCGCCGCGGCGCGCGCCAGCAGCAGCTCGCGCTCGCGCGCGTTGCGCGTCAGCGCGGCGGCGCGCTCCAGCTCCGCGCGCGCCTCCTCGAGTCGCCCCAGCTTCACCAGGAAGTCCCCCCGCACGCTCGGCAGCAGGTGGTAGTCGGCCAGGACGCCCGCGTCGCGCAGCGCGTCCACGATCGCCAGCCCCTGCGCCGGCCCGAACGCCATCGCGATCGCCACGGCGCGGTTCAGCTCCACCACCGGCGACGGCGCGAGCTGCGCCAGCGCCGCGTACAGCGCCGCGATGCGCGGCCAGTCGGTCTCGGCGGCGGTGCGCGCGCGGGCGTGGCAGGCGGCGATCGCGGCCTGCAGCGCGTACGGCCCGCCCGCGCCGCCCAGCGCCTCCGCGCGCGCCAGCGCCGCGAGCCCGCGCCCGATCAGCACGCGGTCCCAGCGCGCGCGGTTCTGGTCGAGCAGCAGGATCGGCGCGCCCGTCGCATCGACGCGCGCGTGGACGCGCGACGCCTGGATCTCCATCAGCGCGACGAGGCCGTGCACCTCGGGCTCGCGCGGCGCGAGGCCCGCGAGGATGCGCCCCAGCCGCAGCGCGTCCTCGCACAGCGCGGGGCGCATCCAGTCGTCGCCCGCGGTGGCCGAGTAGCCCTCGTTGAAGATCAGGTAGACCACCTGCAGCACCGACGACAGCCGCGCGTCGAACTCCGCGCCGCGCGGCACCTCGAACGGCACGCGGGCGTCGGCCAGCGTGCGCTTCGCGCGCACGATGCGCTGCGCGATGGTCGCCTCGGGGACGAGGAAGGCGCGCGCGATCTCCCCGGTCGTCAGCCCGCCGAGCAGCCGCAGCGTGAGCGCGACGCGCGCCTCGGTCGAGAGCACGGGGTGGCAGGCCGTCAGCACGAGGCGCAGCAGGTCGTCGCCGACGTGGTCGTCGAGCGCGGCGTCGAGGTCGGGCACGGCCTGCTCCTGCCGCGCCTCCAGCTCGACGCCCAGCTCCGCGTGCTTGCGCTCCAGCATCGGGCCGCGCCGCATGACGTCGATCGCGCGACGCTTCGCCACCGACATCAGCCACGCGCCGGGGTTGTCGGGGACGCCCGAGGCGGGCCACTGCTCCAGCGCCGCCACCAGCGCGTCCTGCGCCAGGTCCTCGGCCAGCCCGACGTCGCGCGTCATGCGCGCCAGCCCGGCGATCAGCCGCGCCGACTCGATGCGCCAGACGGCGTCGATGGCGCGGTGGGTGTCCGTGTGCATCACGCGCCCAATCAGCGCGCGCGCCCGTCCGGTGACAAGCGGGGCGCCGGCGACCCGGAATGGAACAGATCGACGAAGCGGTCGAGGAGCGCGCGGTCCCCCGTGAGCCGGACGTCGCCGCGCCGCAGTGCCGCGGCGGGCACCAGAGTGCCGTCGAGGAGCGGGCGCAGCGACGGACCGGCCTCGAGGATCAGGTCCGCGTCCTCCAGCGGGCCCGGCGCGGCCACGAGCGCGCCGTCGTCGACGCGGGCGTGCAGCGTCAGCGCCCCGAACCGGAGCTCGAAGCCGAGGTGGACGCCAGCCGCCCGCTCCGGCCGGAAGGCGGCGCGGAGGGCGAGCACCAGCGAGTCGACGGTCACGACCTCCCCGGGGCGCGGGTCGCCGAGGCGCCCGGCGCCCCACCGGCCGAGCGCGAGGACGGCGGGCTGCAGCTCCTGACCGAGCGCGGTGAGCGCGTAGGCCACCCCGGTCTCGGGGCGGGGGAGGACGACGCGCTCGACGACGCCGGCGTCCTCCAGCTCGCGCAGGCGGGCCGAGAGGATGTTGGTGGGGATGCGCGGGAGCCCGCGCCGCAGGTCGGAGAAGCGCCGCGGGCCGACGAGGAGGTCGCGGACGAGCAGGAGCGCCCACCGCTCGCCGACGATCTCGAGGGCGCGCGCGACGCCGCAGTACTGGCCGAAGCTCCGGGTCGTCATGGCGACAACGTAGCGCCGCGCACGTTCAGATACGAGATGACGGTTGCGATTAACAAGCGAGATGGCATATCACAACTCATGGCACCGGACTCCTGTGCCCTTTGGAGTGGATGCGGATGCTCCGGATGAGGCGGATGCTCCGGATCGCTCCACGCGGCGCACGGGGCATCGCCACCACGTGG
>CBHYLO010000220.1:0-7019 GCA_966128675.1 uncultured bacterium
AACTCCGCGGTCCGCGACGACGAGCCGGGGAACCGCAGCTCGCAGATGCGCCCAGTGTAGGCGGCAGGCTCCGACAGGGTGCCGCGGGCGTCCGACGCCGCCGCGGCGGCGGCCCGGAGCGGTTCGTCGCGCGGGCTCGCGTCGACCGCGAGCGGATCGGTGCATGCCGCCATCCCCAGGAGCAGCGCGGGCGCGACGAGGATGGGTACGCGTCTGGACATGATGCCTCCGTCGTGAGCGGTGGGCGGGCCAGTCGAGCGTCCAACTCTCACGGACCGGCGCATCGCGTCAAGCAAACGCGACCAGTGCGCGACGTGCGGCGTCTCTAGCGGCGATCGTACGGATCGATCGGCCCCTCGACGCCCAGCGCCGCGTCGCGCGGCACCACGGGATGCGCACGCGCGTCGCGCAGCCAGTCGAACAGGCGCGCCGCGACCACCATGCCGACGATCGGCGCCGCCCAGTACAGCCAGTGCGCGGTGAACGTCCCCGACGCCACCGCGGGCCCGAGCGAGCGCGCGGGGTTCATCGACGCGCCGGTGAGCGCGCCCTGCAGCGCGCACAGCCCCACCGTGCCGCCGACGGCGAGCGGCGCCAGCGCGGGCGGCGTGCGCGCGTCGGTCGCCACGGCCGCGATCACCAGGAACAGCGCGAACGAGAACACGCACTCGACGCCGAACGCGGTCGCGACGGGCACGTGCGGCACCGTCGCGCCCACCTGCGCGACGCGGCCCAGCGCCGCGCGCAGCAGCAGCGCGCCGGCGGTCGCGCCCGCGCACTGCGCCAGCACGTAGGGCGGCACCTCGCGCGCGGGAAAGCGCCGCATCGACCAGAACGCGAGCGTCACCGCGGGGTTCAGGTGCGCGCCCGACACGTGGCCGAGCGCCGTCACCAGCGCCATCACGACGATCGCGAACGTCGCGGCGATGCCGACGCTCCCGAGCGCGCCGCCCGTGATCGCGTCGGTCATCACCGCGCCGGCGCCGAACGTCACCAGCAGCATCGTCCCCACCGCCTCGGCGACCCAGCGCCGCGGGTCGCGCGTCACGAGGGCCGGGCGTGCACCGCCTGCGCGCGCGCGCGCAGCGCGTCGGCGTCCAGCGTCTCCAGCGGCAGCGCGAGCAGCGCGTCCACGCGCGCGGCCAGCGCGTCGTAGGTCGCGGCGAACGCGCGCCGCGCGTCGTCGGGCGTGGCCGCGTCGGCCGGGTCGGGCAGCCCCCAGTGCGCCTGCGCCGCCGCGTTCGGGAAGTACGGGCACACGTCCTTCGCGTCGTCGCACACGGTGATCACGAGGTCGAAGCGCTCGTCCGCGAAGTCGTCGACGTGCCGCGGCGTGCGCCCGTCCCACGCGATGCCGTGCGCGGCCAGCACCTCGACCGCGTACGGGTTCACGCGCGCGACCGGGCGCGCGCCGGCGCTCGCCGCGTGCACGCGCCCCGCGCCCCGCGTCGCGAGCAGCGCCTCGGCGATCTGGCTGCGCGCCGAGTTGCCGGTGCAGAGCGCGAGGATGCGGAACGGCGTCTCGCGCCCGCTCATGCGGCGCCCGCCGTGCTCGCGCACGCGCGCGTCATCGCCACCGCCGACGCGGGGCACGCGCTGCGGAACTCCAGCGTGTCGGCGATCGCCGCCGGCACCGCCCCGCGCGCGATCACCTCGAAGCCGAAGCGCGGGAAGTAGTGCTCGGCCGTCATCGTCAGCAGGTAGAGCGCGCGCAGCCCGCGCGCGTCGGCCATGCACACCAGGCGCTTCACGAGCTCGCGGCCGACGCCGTGCGCGCGCCACCCGGGATCCACGGCCACGGAGCGCAGCAGCGCGTCGTCGCCGCGCACCTCGAGCCCCGCGACGCCCACCAGCGCGCCGCCCGCCTCCGCGAGCACGAAGTCGCCCGCGTGCTCGGCGAAGATGGCGTCCAGGCCCGCGTCGGGCAGGTCGCTCGCCGCGAGCAGCGCGCGCACCGCGGCGAGGTCCGACGGGGCGGCGACGCGCAGCGCGGGCGTCGCCGTCGTGTCGGGCGCGATCATGGGCAGCACTCCGGCCCGCAGCAGGACTTCGCGGCCGGCGCGGCCGGCGCGGCGGGCTTCGTGGCGGGCTTCGTCGCGCGCACGAACGCCGCCATGAACTTGCCGTCGATCTGCGCGATGCTCTCGTCCACGTCCAGCCCCGCCTCGGTGAGGAACGTGCGCGCGTCCTCGCTGCGGTAGATCCGCGTCGGCTCGATGGACGCGTCGACGAAGCCGACGTCGGTCAGCAGCCGCACGAACTCCGACTCCTCCAGCGCGCCCGCCACGCAGCCCACCCACAGCTCCATGCTGCGGCGCACCGCGTCCGGCGTCTCGCCGCGCACGACGACGTCGCTCACCGCGAAGCGGCCGCCCGGCTTCAGCACGCGGAACGCCTCCGCCAGCACGCGCCGCTTGTCGCCCGAGAGGTTGATGACGCAGTTGCTGATGATGACGTCCACCGACGCGTCGGGGAGCGGGATCGCCTCGATCTGCCCCTTCAGGAACTCGACGTTCGTGACGCCCGCCTCGGCCGCGTTGCGCCGCGCCAGCGCGAGCATGTCGTCGGTCATGTCGAGGCCGTACGCCTTGCCCGTCGCGCCCACGCGCCGCGCCGAGAGCAGCACGTCGATGCCGCCGCCGGAGCCGAGGTCGAGGACCGTCTGGCCGGGCTCCAGCTGCGCGAGCGCGGTCGGGTTGCCGCAGCCGAGCGACGCCAGCACCGCGGCCGAGGGGAGCACCTCGCTCTCGCCGCTGACGTAGACGTTCGACGTGATGGGATCGACGCTGCCGTTGAACGCCGCGCCGCCGCAGCAGGAGCTGGTCGGGCCACAGCCGCCCGACGCCTCGCTGGCCAGCACGCGGCGCGCGGCGGCGCCGTACTTCTCGCGCACGATCTCGGTGATCGTGGAGTCCGGGGTGCTGCCGGTCGCCGTCGTCATGGGGCGCTCCTGGTCTGATTAAGAAATGTTGATGGATTGGCCGCGCCGGGAGGCGCGGGGACTTCGGGGATCGCTCAGCCGCAGCAGCGGCCGAGCACGCGCAGCTGGGGCCGGGCGCCCGGCGGGCGGTCGTCGGCGAGGGCGCGCACCATCGCGTGCGCCTCGTCGAGCGCCTCGGGCACCGGCGCGTAGTACGACCAGCGGCCCTCCTTCCGGTCCGTCACCAGCCCCGCCGCCTTCAGCACCTTGAGGTGGAAGGAGAGGCGCGACTGCGCGGCGTCCAGCGCGTCCTGCAGGTCGCAGACGCACCGCTCGCCGTCGCGCAGCATGGCGAGGATGGCCAGCCGGGTCTCGTCGGAGAGCGCGTGGAAGAGCTCCGCGGCGCGCGCGAGGTCGGCGGTCGGTGTGGTGGGGGCGGCGGTGGTCACGGCGTCATTATACACCAACAAATCTTGATACGTCAAGGGTGCTGGCCGGTCGGGGCCGCCGGTGCTATCTCGCGAGCGTGGGCCTGCACCTGACCTCCGACGACACGCGCCGCCTCGCCGCGCTCACGGGCGCGCTGCTGACGCCGGCCGCGGGCGTGGCGCACGTGGACGCGTGGTGGCGCGGCGCGGAGGAGCACCTGCGCGCGCTGCTGCCGGGGGCCGCGGTGATGCTGTCGCTGCCGCACGGCACGCAGATGCTGCACCTCTCGGACAGCATCGACGCGGGGCTGCGGCGCGAGATGGCGACGATGATCCGCGTCGATCCGGCGACGGGCCTCTCGCACACGCCCGACCCGGGGCTCGACGCGTGGTACCGCGCGCGCCGCGCCGCCGGGCTCGCGGTCTGGAACGAGGTCGTGAACGCCGGGCTCCTGAAGGACCTCGGCACCGAGATGGGCCGGCTGATGTGGTACAACGAGGCGCTCGTGCCCGCGCGCATGCGCGCGTTCAGCGGGCTCACGACGCAGCGTCCCACGGGCGAGGCGTTCCTCTGCGTGGGCTACGACGGGCGTGGGCGGGCGCGGCGCGACGCGGCCGAGGAGCTGGAGATCCTGCGCCTCGTCTTCCCGACGCTGACGGCGGGCCACCACGCGTGGGCGGCGTCGCACGTGCGCCAGGCCGCGCTCCACGCGCAGCTCGACGCGATCCCGGACGCGCTGCTGGTGATCGGGCCCGACGGGCGCCCGCTGCACCGCAACGCGGCGCTGACGCGGCTGCTGGACGCGGAGCCCGAGCGCGACCACCTGTTGGGCGTGCTGCACGCGATGGCGGCCGAGCTGCGCGGGCCGCGCGCCGTGCTCGCGCTGGCGACGCCGGCGCGCACGGTGACGACGGCGCTGGGCCGCTACGCGCTGCGCGCCTCGCTCGCGCCGGCCGCGCTGTGGGGGCAGGAGGGCGTGGTGCAGCTGGCCGTCGAGCCGGCGGAGGCGCCGACGGCCGCCGCCACCGCCGCGGGCGCGACGCACGGCCTCACGCCGCGCGAGGCGCAGGTCGCGCGGCTGCTGGCGCGCCGCGCGCGCGACCCCGAGATCGCGGCGGCGCTGGGCATCAGCGTGCACACCGCGCGGCACCACAGCGAGAAGGTGCTGCGCAAGCTGGGCGTGCGGCGCCGCACCGACGTCGCCGCGGTGCTGGCGGCACCGTGACGGCGGCCAGCGTCGCGGGGTAGGCCCGACATGGCCACCCGATCGCGCGGCCGCGGCGTCGCCGCCGCCTTCCTGGCCGCGTCGCTGCTCGGCTGCGGCGACGGCGTCTCCGGTCCCGACGGCGGGACGCGCCTGCGCGTGCGCAACGCGAGCACGGTCGAGCTGCGGAGCGTGCTGGTCGTGCTCCCGAGCGAGGAGCGCATCAGCGCCGCCACGCTGGCCGCAGGCGCGGCGACGGGCTACACCGCGGTGCGCACGGCCTATCGCTACGCCTACGTCGAGGCGAGCATCGCCGGCCGACGCGTCGTGCTCCAGCCGATCGACTACGTCGGCGAGCAGCCGCTCGGCGCGGGATGCTTCACGTACGACCTCACGGTGGACGCGGCGCAGCAGCAGCTCGGCATCGCGGCGCGGGCGGAGTCGTCCTGCTGACGCTGAGTGCTGCACGGGGTGCTCCGATGCGCCGGGCCCGAAGTGCAGGAGCAGACATGATGACAGGATGACCAGGAGGCTCCGTGAAGCGCATGGAACGTCGCGCCGCGCGGAGCCTCCTGGTCATCCCGTCACCCTGTCTCATGTCGTTCAGGGTCCGCCGCGCCGGGCACGGGTCGGCGAACCGTGGGCTACGGATGCTCCGGATGAGACGGATCATGCGGATCTCCTCCGCACCGGCGCATGGGACGTCGCCGCCACGCGGGACGATCCGGAGCATCCGTCTCATCCGAAGCATCCGTAGTCAAATGCGTAGTTCGCGCGAGTCGGGTGCGACGTCGGACGCCGAGGGCACGGCGCAGGCCCGCAGCCAGCGCCTCCGCAGCCCGCGCCTCACGAGACGTCGGCCTGCAGGTGCCGCAGCTTGTCCGGATTGAGGACGCGGTAGACGGCGGTGATGCGCGCGCCGTCGGTGGCGAACGAGGTCGCCCAGACCACGCGCCCCTCCGCCCGCGCCACGAGCGCGGGCATGCCGTTCACGGTCTCCCGCGTCTCGACGACCAGGTGGCCCCACTTCGCGTGCAGCCCGCGCAGCAGGCGCGTGATGCGCGTGGGACCCACGACCACGCGCCGGGCCGCGGTCACCTTGCCGCCGCCGTCGCTGGTGAACGTCGCGTCGTCGGCGAGGAGCGCGAGCACGGCGTCCTGGTCGTCCGCCTGCAGCGCGGCGAGGAACCGGTCCAGCAGCCGCGCCTGCGCGTCGGGCGGCACCGCGAACCGCGTCCGATCGGCACGCACGCGCTGCTGCGCGCGGTGCACCATCTGCCGCACCGCGGGCTCGCTGCGCTCCAGGACGCGCGCGATGTCGGCGTAGGCCGCGTCGAACACCTCGCGCAGCAGGAACGCCGCGCGCTCCTCGGGCGCCAGCCGCTCCAGCAGCACCAGCAGCGCGACCGAGAGGTCGGAGGCCAGCTCCACCGCCCGGTCCGGCGCCGGCGCCGTGGTGCTGACCGGCTCGGGCAGCCACTGGCCGACGTACGTCGTGCGCTCCACGCGCGCGCTGCGCAGCCGGTCCAGCGCCATGCGGCTGACGACGGTCACCAGCCACGCCTCGGGCGACAGGACGGCGGCGCGCGCCGCCGCGTCCGCGCGGTGCCAGCGCAGGTAGGCCTCCTGCACGAGGTCCTCGGCCTCGTGCGCGTCGCCGAGCATGCGGTAGGCGACGCCGAAGAGGCGGGCGCGGTGGGGCTCGAGGTCGGCGGCGTCGGGCGCCGCGGCGGACGGCGCGCGGTCGGTGTGCAGCGTGACGAGGCGGTCCATGACACGGAGACGGGCGGGCGGCCGTTCCGTGACCGCGCGAGGCGCTGTCACAGGACGAGGCCTGCTCCGTCTCAGTGGGTGTGGCACCCCTACTCGACGACGGAGACGACGCGATGACGACGACGATGGAGCACGAGTCGACCCTGCAGGATACGCCGGCGGCCGCGACGGCGCGACCGGACTACGCGAAGCTGGCCCCGGGCGCGGTGCGCGCGCAGTACGGGCTGGAGACCTACGTCCGCGCCAGTGGGCTGGAGCACTCGCTGCTCGAGCTGATCAAGCTGTGCGCCTCGTACCTGAACGGCTGCGCGTACTGCGTGGACATGCACACGAAGGACGCGCGCGCGGCGGGCGAGACGGAACAGCGGCTGTACGCGGTGCCGGTGTGGCGCGAGACGCCCTTCTACACGCCGCGCGAGCGCGCCGCGCTGGCGTGGACGGAGGCGGTGACGCGCCTGCCGCACGGCGGCGTGCCCGACGCGCTGCAGGAGGAGGTGCGCCGCCACTTCACCGAGCTGGAGGTGATCAACCTCACGATGGCCGTGGTGACGATCAACGGCTGGAACCGCATCGCGATCAGCCTGCGGCACCCGGTGGGCGACTACGTGCCGGCCGGCGCGAAGAGCTGACGGCTGCGGGCTGCGGGCGGCGGGCTGCGGGTCCTGCTCCGTGCCCTCGGCGGCCGGTGTCGCA
>CBHYLO010000221.1:0-7015 GCA_966128675.1 uncultured bacterium
CGGCGGCGGCGGCAGCCGGTGCGCACGCGCTGACGCGCGCGACGCCACCGCCCCCGGCATGCGACGGGTCAGACCATCGCCAGCGCGTCGCCCGTGACGCGCGCCAGCGCGCGCAGCACCGACGGCGCCACCTGCGGCAGCCCGACGATCTCCACCGCGGCGCCGAGCTTGATCGCCTCGCGCGGCATGCCGAAGACGACGCACGTCTCCTCGTCCTGCGCGACCGTGTGCGCGCCGGCCTCGCGCATCGCCAGCATCCCCTTGGCGCCGTCGGCGCCCATGCCGGTGAGGAGCACGCCGATCGCGTTGCGCCCGGCGTGGCGCGCGACGCTCTGGAACAGCACGTCCACGGCGGGCCGCTGGTGGTGCACCGGCGGGCCGTCCTTGATGCGCGCGAAGTAGCGCGCGCCGCTGAGCTGCAGCACCATGTGCTTGCCGCCCGGCGCGACCAGCGCCACGCCCGGCACCACGGCGTCGCCGTCGCGCGCCTCGCGCACCTCCATCGCGCACAGCCCGTTGAGCCGCTTGGCGAACGCCGCGGTGAAGTGCTCGGGCATGTGCTGCACGATCACCGTGCCGGGCGCGTGGGCCGGCAGCGCGCGCAGCACCTGCTCGATGGCCTGCGTGCCGCCGGTGGACGCGCCGATGGCGAGCACCTTGTGCGTCGTGTCGAGGAGCACGGGCGGGGGCGCGAGGTCCGGCCCCCCACCGACGACGCGGCCCACCGCCCGCACGGGCGCCGGTGCCTCCTCCACGGTGCGCACGCGGGCGCGCGCCGCGGGGCGCACCGCGCGCGCCAGCTCGTCGGTGATGCCCTGCGTGGACATCGCGGAGCCCGGCTTGGCGATCACGTCCACCGCGCCAAGCGCGAGCGCGCGCACGGCGTTGTCGCTGTCGCGCGGCGTCAGCGAGCTGACGACGACGACCGGCAGCGGGAAGTGGCGCATCAGCTTCGCGAGGAAGCTGAGGCCGTCCATGCGCGGCATCTCGACGTCGAGGGTGACGACGTCGGGGCGGAGGCGGACGATCTTCTCGCGGGCGACGTACGGGTCGATCGCGGTGCCGACGACCTCGATGTCCGCGTGCTTCGAGAGCTGCTCGCTCAGGATCTTGCGCACGAGGGCGGAGTCGTCGACGATGAGGACGCGGATCACGGCAGCAGGTGCAACGGGGCGGGATCGTCGAGGACCAGCGTCAGCACGGCGCGGCCGCCGTCGACGCCGAGCGTCACGGTGAGCGCGGACGTGCCGCCGCCGGCCGTGAGGCCGTGTGCCGGCGCGTCGGAGACGGCGCGGACGGCGGGTGCGGCGAGGTGGAACACGGCCTCACGGCCGGCGACCAGCGGCAGCACGTTGCCGCAGACCACGTTGGCGAGCTCCCCGACGGCGTCGTGCCGCACGTCGGCATCGGCGCGCACCGCGTCGGGATCGAGGCCGAGCATGTTGGCCGCCAGCGCGACGGCCACGTCGTCGCTCACCGCGACGTCGAGCGCGCCCGCGCACGGGCCCGCGAACGCCACGCGCACGGCGTGCGTCAGCGGCGCGTCGAGCTGCGCGCCGCTCGGCGGCGACTCGACGAACAGGAGGGCGAGCGACTCAAAAGTCGAAGTCGCCGCCGTCAGCAGCGGGGACGGCATAGTACTCGTCATCGGGGGTGACGCCGGTCACGCGGAGGATGGTCGCGCGGAGGTCCTCCGGCGCGAAGGGCTTGTGCACGAACGCGACGCCGAGCTCCTCGAGCGCGTGCACGCGCGTCTCGCTGCTCTCGGTGGAGACGACGATCACGGGCAGGCGCGCGGTCTCGGGATCGGCGCGCAGCCGGCGGAGCATCTCCTCGCCGTTCATCACGGGCATGTTGATGTCGAGCAGCACGAGGTCGACCCAGTTCGCGCCGAGCTGGCGCAGCCCCTCCTCGCCGTTGCCCGCCTCGTAGAACTCGCCGAGCGGCACGCCGCTCATCTTGACGACGCGGATGATCATCGCGCGCATCACCGCGCTGTCGTCGACGACCAGGACGTTGAATGCCATGGCTAGATCCGGGTGCCGCGGGCGACGGCGCCGCGACGGGTGAGTGGGGAGAGGAGGTGGTGGCTCACAGCGACGCCTCCGCGCCCTGCGACCGGATGGTGACGGCGCCGGTGGCGACGTCCACGACCATCGTGCGCGACGTCTGGCAGCCGCCCACGTCGTGCGCCTGCAGGAGCACGTTGTTCTTCCACAGCAGCTTGCGGAGCATCAGGAAGTTGCGCTTCCCGATCTGGAACTGGTCGGCGTCTTCCGTGGCGCCGGCGTGCGCGCCGCCCGCGACCTTCACGACGATGCGCTCCTTCTTCGCGCCCAGCTTGTAGCTCTCGCGGAAGAGCAGCGGCACGCCCGTGTCCACGAACATCGCGGGGTTCACGGCGGCCTTCGCGCGGTCGATCGTGCTGTCGGGCAGCATCGCGTGCAGCAGCCCCGCGACGCCGGCGACCGGATCGTGGATCACGATCCCCAGGCAGCTGCCGAGCGCGTAGGTGATGAGCCGCTGGCCCTTCTCGCTCGCGAGCTTCACGTCGGCGACGCCGACCACGAGGTCCCGCGCGCGGATGGCGAGCAGCGGCCGGCCCTGCTCGGCGGGCGCCGCGTCGGGCGCGGCCGGGACGACGGGCGCGTCGCGGCGCGTGGGCTGCGGCGCGGTCACTTGCGGTACACCGCGGGCTGCACGTACGCGAACCGGTGCGTCAGCGCGCTCAGGCTCTCGGAGTGGCCCACGAACAGGTGGCCGCCGGGCGCCAGCAGGTCGTAGTACCGCTCGATCAGCGCCTGCTGCGTCGGCTTGTCAAAGTAGATCATCACGTTGCGGCAGAAGATCGCCTGGAACGGCCCGCGCATCGGCCACTTCCCCATCAGGTTCAGCGGCGCGAAGGTGACGAGCTTCCGCAGCGCGTCGCCCGCGCGCCAGCCGGTGCCCGAGTCGGGGCGCCCGCCCGCCGGCGTCGCGGCCGAGCGCGTCCAGTGACGCCGCAGCAGGTCGGGCGCGACCTCCTCCATCAGCGCGTCGGGATAGACGCCCGCCTGCGCGGTCGCGAGCACGCGGCGCGAGATGTCGGTGGCGAGGATCTTCACGTCGCGGCGGTCGGCGTCCGCCCACGCGTCGCGGAGGATCATCGCCAGCGTGTACGGCTCCTCGCCGCTGGAGCAGCCGGCGCTCCAGATGCGCACGGGCCCCGCGCCGAGCGTCGGCAGCACGCGGTCGCGCAGGAAGTCGAAGTGCGCGGACTCGCGGAAGAAGCTGGTCTTGTTGGTCGTCAGCTGGTCGACCATCTCCGCCAGCTCGCGCGCGTCGGCGCGCACGCGCTCCAGATAGGCCTCGAAGCTCGGCAGCTCGAGCGCGCGCAGGCGCTTGGCGAGGCGCGAGCGCACCAGCCCCTCCTTCCCCTCGCGGAGCTGGATGCCGGCGATCTCGTAGACCGTGCGGCTGATCTCGCGGAACTGGGCCGCGGTGAGGTCGGATTCGACGGCGAGGGCGCTCATGGACAGCAGTGTCGGCAGCGATGGACGGCGATTGAAGCGGACGGGCCCGCGCGGCGCGTGACGATCCGCGCACGATTCGCGTGCCAGTCCCCGACGCGTCGGAGGGGGGGGGGTACCGGGGGGGGGGGCGCGCCCCCCCGCCCCCGCCCCCTCGTCCCGTCCCGTGGGAAGCGTGCGTCAGCGCGCGTCAGGCCGCCTCGGCCTCGAGCGCGGCGTCCGGCAGCTGCTCCAGCTCCTCGGCCGCGAGCACGCGGTCGATGTCGAGCAGCAGCTTGACGCGCCCCTGCGACTTGCCGAGGCCCAGCAGGTACTCCGTGCGCACGCCCGAGCCGAAGCTCGGCGCGTCCTCGATCTCCGCCCCGGCGATCGCCGAGACCTCGCTCACGCGGTCGACCACGATCCCGACCGGCACCGCCTGCCCCGTGGGCCCCACGACCTCGACGACGATGATGCAGCGCACCGCCTCGGCCGCCTGCACCTCCGCCTCGGTGGCCCCGGCCAGCGCCTGGGCGGCGCTCGCCATGCCGAAGCGCTCGCGGAGGTCCATGATCGGGATGACCTTGCCGCGGAGGTTGATGACGCCGCGGATGAAGGCCGGCGTGCGCGGCACGCGCGTGATCGGCTGCAGGCCGATGATCTCCTGCACCTTCAGGATCTCCACGCCGTACTCCTCGTCGGCGAGGTAGAAGGTCAGGAACTTCCCGCCGCGGTCCTGCGCCGGGGAGGCCACGGCGGCGCCGCCGGGCGTGGAAGGCATGGTGCTCATGGGAGACGTCTCGGATGGTGGGGACGGGCGTGGCCTGGGGCTCACACCAGGGAGTGTCGGCGCGGGCCGCGGCTCGCTTGAGCCTCGGCGGCCGGGCGCGGCGCCGCCG
The DNA here is from genome assembly GCA_966128675.1 of uncultured bacterium. Taxonomy (GTDB): domain Bacteria; phylum Gemmatimonadota; class Gemmatimonadetes; order Gemmatimonadales; family Gemmatimonadaceae; genus Roseisolibacter. The sequence continues at coordinate 4,388 of CBHYLO010000221.1, forward strand.
GCGCCGCCTGGGCCGCGCCGAGGCGGAACTCGCCGACGACCTCCTGCAGGCGCGCCGCCTGGGCGGCCAGCTCCTCGGCGGCGGCCGCGGCCTCCTCGGCGTTGGCGGCGGTCTGCTGCGTGGCGCCGTTCATCTCGCCGATGGCCTGCACGATCTGCTGCACGCCGCCGGTCTGCTGCTCGGACGCGGCGGCGATCTCGGTGACGACCTCCGAGGTGCGCGCCACCTGGCGCGTCATCTCGGTGAAGTCGGCGGCGACCTGCTGCCCGAGGACGACGCCGCCGTCCACGCGCTGCACGCTCTCCTCGATCAGCGCGGCGGTGTTGCGCGCCGCCTCGGCGCTGCGGAGCGCGAGCGCGCGGACCTCTTCCGCGACGACCGCGAAGCCGCGGCCCGCGTCGCCCGCGCGCGCCGCTTCCACGGCCGCGTTGAGCGCGAGGAGGTTCGTCTGGAACGCGATCTCGTCGATCGTCTTCACGATGCGCGCCGTCTGGTCAGCCGACGTCTTGATGGCGTCGAGCGCCGTGGCGAGGCGGGTCATCTTCTCGGCGCCGGCGGTGGCGCTGTGCTGGGTCGTCGACGCCAGCGCGCGCGCCTCGCCGGCGTTCTCCACGCTGCGCTCGGCCATCGCGTTCAGCTCGTGCACGCTGGCCGCGACCTCCTCGAGCGTGGCGGCCTGCTCGCTCGCGCCCTCCGCGAGCACCTGCGCACCGCCCGCGATCTGCCCGCCGGCGGCGGCCACCTGGTCGCTCGCCGACGCGACCTCGCGCAGCGCGTCGCCGAGGGCGTCGACCGCAGCGTTCAGGGCGTCCTTCACGCGCGCGTGGTCGCCCGCGTAGCTGCCGTGCACGCGCGCGGTCAGGTCGCGCTGCGCGAGGCGCTCGAGGACGGCCGTGGACTCCTGCATCGGCGCGACGACGGCGTCGAGCGTCGCGTTCAGCCCCTCCATCAGCTCCGCGAACGCGCCGCGGTAGCGCGCGGCGTCGGCGCGCGTCTCGAGCCGGCCCTCGCGGGCGGCGACCGTCAGCGTCGCCACGTCGCCGGTGAGCCGCTCGACCGTCCCGCGGAGGCGCACGAAGGCGTGCCCGAGGACGTCGCGCTCGCCGCGCGGGTCGACCGCCACCGACACGTCGCCGTCGCCGAGCGCCTCGGCCGCGCCGGCGATGGCGCGCTGCGTCCGGCGCAGCTCCGCGCACGCGGCGGCGAGCGTGCCCACCTCGTCGCGCCGTGCCGCGTCGGCGTTGCGCGCGTCGTCGGCGCCCTCCGTCACGTCGCCGGCCGCCAGCAGGCGCAGCTGGCCGGTGACGCGCCCGACCGGGATCGCGATCCCGCGCACCAGCACCAGCGCGAGGACGATGCTGAGCACCAGCGCGGCGAGCAGCACGCCCACCACCATCGCCTTGCCGCGCGCGAAGGTCGTGGCGGCGTCCGACGCCGCCTGCTGCGCGCCGTGCGTGTTGAAGTCGACGGCGGCGGCGATGGCCGCGGTGAGCCGGCCGCCCGCCGGCTGGATCGCGTCGAGCGCGGTGACGGCGGCGATGAAGTCGCGCTGCCCCACGGCGTCGAGCAGCGGCTTCATGCCGGTGTCGTACTCGGTGAACGCGACCCAGATCGCCTTGTCGAGCTCCCGCTCCTCGTTCGTGCTGATGGTCGCCTCGTAGCGGTGCCGCGCGGCGGCGATGCTGTCGCGCGACGTCGCGACGGCCTTCATCGCGCTCGCGCGCGCCTCGTCGGTGCGGGCGAGGATGGCGTCGCGCCCGGCGATCCGGAGCTGGAACGCGGAGCGGCGCACCTCCCCGAGCGAGCGCGTGGCGACCAGCCAGTTGTCGGCCAGCTCCACCGTGTTGGCGCGCATAGCGCCGAGCTGTACGTACGCCACGCCGCCCAGGCCGAGCATGAGGGCGACGAGCGAGGTGAACGCGAGCGCGAGCTTGCGCGAGAGTCGGAGGTTGTCGAACCAGCTCATCGGAGGATGCCGCGGGGTGTGATCGGGCTGCACGAGCGTGTGCGAACACGAGTCTCGACGCCGCCGTACGCGACTTGACGCGCGCGCGCCGCTTGGGGCTCGCCTTTTACGTCCGGGCGCCGCGCGCGTTTTGGCCACCGCCCGCGGGGCGCCCCGCCGCCCGCGCGCCCGGGCCGCGGGTCGGCCGCGGCGACTCCGTGACGCGACGGCGGTCAGGCCGTCGCCATCGCCCGGCGAGCGCGCTGCGCGCGCGATGCCGGCTCCGGCGCGGACGGCGTCGGCGCGGACGGCGCCGTCCGCGGCGCGGCCGCGACCGCGGCCTCCAGCTGGAAGGCGCCCACCACGTCCTGCATGCGCTCCGCCTGCGCGGCCAGCTCGGTGGCGGCGGACGCGCTCTCCTCGGCGTTGGCGGCGGTCTGCTGCGTGACCGCGTTCATGCCGTTCACGGCGTCGGTGATCTGGCGGATGCCGTCGGTCTGCTGGCCGGCCGCGGCGGCGATCTCCGCGACGACGGTGGACGTGCGCGCCACGCGGCGCGTGACCTCGTCGAACTCCGCCGCCGCCCGCTCGCCCAGCGCGACGCCGCCCTGCACGCGCTGCACGCTCTCCTCGATGAGCGCCGACGTGTTGCGCGCCGCCTCGGCGCTGCGGAGCGCGAGCGC
>CBHYLO010000222.1:0-7012 GCA_966128675.1 uncultured bacterium
TGGTGGTACAGCGCGCCGGCGATCTCGCCCGACGGGCGCACCGTCGTGTACGCGGCGTCGGGCCCGGACGGCGCGCGGCTGTACGCGCGACGCGCCGGCGACGTGACCCCGCGCCCCATCCCCGGCACCGACGGCGGCGACTGGCCCTTCTTCTCGCCCGACGGCGCGTGGATCGGCTTCGCGAGCCGGGGCGCGATCCGGAGGGTGCGCGTGGAGGGAAGCACGCCCGCCGTCGTGACGACGCTGCCGCCGTCCACCGCGTTCTTCGGCGGCACGTGGAGCGCGGACGGTACGATCGTCTTCACCGTCTTCCCGACGGGCGCGCTGCATCGCGTCGCCGCCGCGGGCGGGCCGGCGACCCCCATCGCGCGCGCCGACACGACGCGCAAGCTGCTGCACCCGCAGCTGCTGCCCGGCGGGCGCGCGGTGCTCGTGACGGCGAGCATCGACTGGCGCGTCGGACGCGTCGCGGTGCTGGAGCTCGCGACGGGACGGCTGCAGCGCTTCGGGCCGGGCACCGGCGCCCGCTACGTGAACGGATCCGTGGTCTACGCCGGATCGGGCGGTGAGCTGTTCCGCCAGCCGTTCGACCTCGCGCGCCTGACGACGACCGGTCCTCCGGAGGAGATCGCGAACGGCCTGGACGTCTTCTTCGCCGCGTACTCGCCGCTCGACGTCTCCGCGTCGGGCGCGCTCGCCTACCGCATCAGCCGCGGCTGGGCCGTGACGCTGACGGACCGCGCGGGGCGCGAGCTGCAGACGCTGCCGGGCCGGTTTCCCTGGTCGCCGCGCTTCTCGCCGGACGGCCGCCGCGTCGCGTACGCCGCCGTCGCGCCCGGGCAGGAGAGCGCCGACCTGTGGAACGACGAGGTGTGGCGCACCGACATCTGGATCACCGACGTCGCGTCGGGCACGGCGCAGCAGCTCACCACTGACGGCAACGACAACAGCGAGCCGGTCTGGAGCCTCGACGGCCGCATGATGGCGTACGATGCCGGGCTGCTGGGGGAGAAGGACGTGTTCGTGCGATCGCTCGACGGTGGCCCTGCGCGCCGGATCGTTCGGCGTCCCGGCAACCAGTGGCCCGAGGACTGGACCCGCGACAGCCGCGCGGTGCTCTTCACCGATGCGTGGCCGCGCGCGAACGACGACGTGTGGATCCAACGCGTCGATGGCGGCGCGCCGCAGCCGTACGTGACGAGCCCCGCCTCGCAGTCCGCGGCGCGCGTCTCGCCCGACGGGCGGTGGGTGGCCTACAGCTCCAACGAGACGGGGCGCTCCGAGGTGTACCTCAACTCGCTCCCGACGCCGGGCCGGAAGCTGCTCGTCTCGACGGGCGGCGGCGAGGCGCCCGCCTGGCGCGCCGACGGCCGCGAGCTGTTCTACTGGCAGGGCGATCAGCTGATCGCGGCCAGCCTCGATGTCGGCCGCGGGGACGACCTGCCTGCGGTGCGCGGCCGGACGCCGCTGTTCCGCGCGTCGCTCTTCAACGTCGGCGACGGCTTCGACGTCTCGCCGGACGGCACGCGCTTCGTCGTGCTCTCGCGCGGACCGCGCGCCACGCGCCTCGTCGTCGCGCTCGACGCCATCGGCGCGCGCTAGACGCGAGGCCGCACGTCCTGGTCGCGCGCCACCATCTGCGGCACCGGCCGCTCGGTCGTCCACGCGCGCGCGTCCTCCAGCAGGTCGTGCACCTCCGCGTCCTCGGTCTGGCGGAAGTCGTCGTACCAGAGCCCCACCGCCTCGAACCGCTCCGGCGTGCGCGCGCAGACGATGTCGTCGACCTCGCCCCGGAACGCCGCGCACGTCTCCGGCGCCGCGATCGGCACCGCGACCACCACGCGGCGCGGCCCCTCCTGCCGCACCGCCGCCACGGCCGCGCGCATCGACGCGCCCGTGGCGAGGCCGTCGTCGACGAGGATCACCGTGCGGCCCGCGATGTCGGGCGGCGTGCGGTCGCCGCGGTAGCGCCGCTCGCGCCGCTCCAGCTCGCGCCGCTCCGACGCCAGCACCGACGCCAGCTCGTCGCCGCTCACGCCCGCGCGGCGCACCAGGTCCTCGTCCAGCACGACGATGCCGCCGCTGGCGATCGCGCCCATGGCGAGCTCCTCGTGCCACGGCAGGCCGAGCTTGCGCACGATGAACACGTCGAGCGGGGCGCGCAGCGCGCGCGCGACCTCGTAGCCCACCGGCACGCCGCCGCGCGGCAGCGCCAGCACGCGCACGTCGGGGTCGTCGGCATAGCGCCGCAGCTCGGCGGCGAGCGCGCAGCCCGCGTCGACGCGGTCGCGGAATCGTGCGGCCATGGGCACCTCCGCCCGGGGATGCCTCCGTTCGCCGCATGCGCCCTGCCAGCGCGTCGGCGCCGGCCGCGCCCGTCGTCACTCCACGTGGATCGCGCGCACCATCCCCAGCATCACGTGCGGCTGCCGCGTGCGCGGGTCGGGGACCAGGCAGTAGGCGACGTACTCGCCCGGCCGGAGCTCGACGGGCAGGTACGCGGTGCGCCCCGCGCCCAGCCGCGCCATCCCGGCGACGTCGGTCCCCGTCTCGCCCTCGGACGCCGCCCACTCGCGCAGCGTCGTGCCGTCGCGCAGCCGCGCGAGCCGCAGCTGGTGGTCCTGCCGGCCGTCGTTGCGCACGGCGAGCACGCGGGCGCCCGCACGCCAGCGATCCGCGCCCGGATACGCGAAGTCCGTCATCGCGACCGTGTCGGTGGCCGTCGGCGCGGGGGCGGCGGCGCGCGCCGTCCGCACCACGAGCAGCCGCGCCTCGCCGGTGCTGGCGTGGCGGTGCGCCCGGTCGCGCCGGCTCATGCACGCGACGACGTGCGGGCCGGGCGCCAGCTCCAGCACCACCGCGCCGCTGTCCCCCATCTCGGGGCCGCCCAGCGCCACCGCGCCCGCGGGGGTGGCCGCCGCGGTGTCCAGCGCGGCCAGGAAGGCGGGCACGTCGGCGGCCGTCGCGCCGTCGGCGAGGCGAAACACGACCACGACGTGCCCCGTCCCGTCCTCGTCGACGCGCACGCGCGTCCAGCCGGCGTCGACGCTGTCGGGGGCTGCGAGCGCGCCGGCCGACGCGACGACGCGCAGCGCGCCGTCCGTGGCGGGCGCGGACGTCGCCTCGCGCCCGACGCTCCCGCACGCCGCGAGCGCGAGCGCGGCGAGCGGCCACGCGCCCCTCACGTCCGCGCCTCCCGCGCCAGCGCCGCCACGAAGCGGTCCAGCTCCGCCGGCGTCGTGTAGACGTTCGGGCTCACGCGCAGGCCGCGGATGCCGGGCGCGCGCGCGTTCTCGACCATCGCCTGCACCAGGATGCGGTGCCGCTGGCGCAGCCGCTGCTGCAGCGCCTTCGCGTCCACGCCCGGCAGCTCGACGGTCGTCAGCCCGACGCTCATCGCCGGATCGGCGGTGGTGTAGAAGCGCGCCGCCGGGAGCGCGCGCGCCAGACGCGGGCGCAGGTGCGCGTGCAGCGCGCGCAGCCGCGCCGCCTTGCGCGTGGGCCCCAGCGTGCGGTGCAGCGCCAGCGCCGGGAGCGCGGCGAGGTTCACGTACTCGGGCGCGGTCCCGATCCACTCGAAGCGCGCCATGCCCTCGGTGCCCGGCGCCGGCGGCAGGAGCGGCCACACGGTGCGCACGTGCGCGGGACGCATCCACAGCACGCCGAGCCCGACGGGGAGCCCGAGCCACTTGTGCGCGCTGGCGCCGTAGAAGTCGCAGTCCAGCGACCGCACCGGGTCCTCCAGCACGCCCAGCGACTGCGCGCCGTCCACGACCACCAGCGCGCCGGCGCGGCGCGCGGCCGCGGCGATGCGCGCCACCGGCAGCAGCTGCCCCGTGAGGTTGCTGGGGTGCGTGAGCAGCACGAGCTTCGTGCGCGGCCCGATCGCCGCCTCGTAGAGCGCCGCCAGCGCGTCCAGCGACGGCGCCGGGACCGGCAGCTCGACCATCCGCAGCACGATCCCGTCGCGCGCCCGCCGCTGCTCCAGCGCGTCGAGCATCGCGTAGTAGTCGTGCGGCGAGCACACGACCTCGTCGCCGCGCTGCAGGGGGAGGCCGAGCAGCACGGTGTCGAGCGCCTCGGTGGCGTTGCGCACGAGCGCGATCTCCGCGGGCGGGACGCCCATCGCCTCCGCGAGCGCCTTCCGCACGGTGGTGTTGGAGACGTTCTCCCACATCCCCGGCAGGTGCTCGGCCGGCAGCCCTTCCAGGACGCGCGCCTGCCGCGCCAGCTCGTCGAGCGCGGCGCGCGGCGTGGGGTTGGTCCACCCGTGGTCGAGGTTCAGCACCTGCGGGTCGAGCGCGTAGCCGGCGCGCACGCGCGCCCAGAACGCCTCGTCCTCGGCCAGGCGCGCGGGGGGCGCGTCGCCGCGCGCCAGCGCGGCGGCGACGTCGTCGCGCGCGGCCAGCAGCGCGGCGGGAGAGAGCGCGAGCGCGCCGGCGGCGCCGGCGGCGTGGCGGAGGAAGTCTCGGCGGTCGGTCATCGGGGCGGCTGGCGCGGTGTCGGTCGGGGATGCGGCGGGGCGAGGTGGGTGGCGATCCGCTCCACGACGTGCGCGGGCCGCGCTCCGCATCTGCAACACGCAATACGGCCCCGGAACCGGACACGCCAGCCACCCTCGTGCACCTGACCCTTGCAGCGGACGCGGCGGCGCGGCCGTATTCGGACGGCCCCCGCGTCCGATCCCCCGAGCCCCGCCCCATGCCGCACCGCGCCCTCGTCGCCGCCCTCGCCGCCGTCGCCACGCTCGCCGCCTGCGGCGGCACGGCCGCGCGCGGATCGGCCGAGCCCTACGACCTGCTGATCGCCGGGGGCACGGTGCTCGACGGCACGGGCGCGCCCGGCGTGCGCGCCGACGTCGCGGTGCGCGGCGACCGGGTGGTCGCGGTCTCCCCCACGCCGCTCGCCCGCACGGGCGCGAAGCGCGTGATCGACGCCGCGGGGATGGTCGTCGCGCCCGGCTTCGTGGACCTGCACGCGCACCTCGAGCCGCTGCTGCAGATGCCGCTGATGGAGAGCGCGATGCGGCAGGGCGTGACGACCGCGCTCGGGGGGCCCGACGGCGGCTCGCCGGTGCCGCTCGGTCCCTACCTGGACTCCGTCGCCGCCGCGCGCCCGGGCATCAACGTCGCCCACCTGGTCGGCCACAACGACGTCCGCCGCGCGGTGCTCGGCATGAGCGACCGCGCGCCGAGCGCGGAGGAGCTGGCGCGGATGCGGGGGCTGGTGGCGCGCGCGATGGGCGAGGGCGCGTTCGGGCTGTCGACGGGGCTGCTCTACCTGCCGGGCACCTACGCGAAGACCGACGAGGTGGTGGCGCTGGCGCAGGCGGCCGCGGACTCGGGCGGCATCTACACGTCGCACCTGCGCAAGGAGGGCCTGGGGCTGTTCGAGGGGGTGGGCGAGGCGCTGGAGATCGGGCGCCGCGCGCGCATCCCGATCGTGCTCACGCACCACAAGGCGGTGGGGCGCGCGATGTGGGGCCAGAGCGTGCGCACGCTGGCGATGGTCGACAGCGCGCGCCGCGCCGGCACCGACGTGATGGTCGACCAGTATCCCTACACGGCCACGCACACCAACCTCGGCGTGCTCGTGCCGTCGTGGGCGATGGCGGGCGGCAACGCGGAGTTCGAGCGGCGGCTCGCGCAGCCCGCGCTGAAGGACTCGATCGTGAAGGGGATCGTCTTCAACATCCTCAACGACCGCGGCGGCGGCGACCTGTCGCGCGTGCAGTTCTCGCGCGTGGGGTGGGACCGCACGCTGGAGGGGAAGACGCTCAAGGACTGGGCGGCGCGGCGCAACCTGGCGCCGACGCCCGAGAACGGCGCGACGCTCGTGCTGGAGGCGATGCGCCAGGGCGGCGCGAACGCGATCTACCACGTGCTCGACGAGGGCGACGTCGCGCGCATCATGCAGCACCCGCAGACGATGATCGCGTCCGACGGACGGCTGTCGCGGCCGGGCGACGGCCATCCGCACCCGCGCGCGTACGGCACCTTCCCGCGCGTGCTCGGGCGCTACGTGCGCGAGCAGCGGCTGCTGCCGCTGGAGACGGCGGTGCACAAGATGACGGGCATGCCGGCCGCGCGGCTCGGCCTGCGCGACCGCGGCGTGCTGCGCACGGGCGCGATGGCCGACGTCGTCGTGTTCGACGCGGCGACGGTGCGCGACCAGGCGACGTTCGAGGCGCCGCACCAGTACCCGGTCGGCATCCGCACGGTGGTGGTGAACGGCGTGGTGGCGGTGGACGGCGGCACGCCCACGGGCGCGCGCGCGGGGCGCGTGCTGCGGCGCGGCGCGCGGTGACGGTCGTGCGCGCGCTCGCGGCCCTCGCCGTCGGGCTCGCACTCGCCTCCACCGCGCGCGCGCAGGCGGCCGACTCGACGGCGGTGCGGACGCCGCACGGCAGGCGCTGGTGCCCCGCCGCGGTGCGCGACGGCGTGCGCGTGCGCGCGTACGACGACGGCGACCGCCGCTGGCAGGTGGGCCGCGCGCTCGGCTGGGCGACGCCGGCGCCACGGCTGGTCACCACGCGCGGCGACACCGTCGACGTCACGGGCCGCCGGCTGGTCGCGGTGAGCGAGGGCCGCACCGCGCGGCGCACGCTGCAGGGCGCGGTCGTCGGCTGGCTCGCGGGCGTGGTCACGGTGGTCGCGGACTGCGGCCTGGCCGCGACGTGCGGCGAGCAGAACCCGGTCCCGCTGCTCGGGGTGGCGATCGGCGCGGTGGTCGGCAGCCGGCTGCGCCAGGAGCGCTGGGTGCGCACGTCGGACGCGGCGTGCGCAGCACCGCGCGGCGCGCCGGACCCGAACCGCGAACTGCATTGACGGGATGCCGGGATGACGAGGAGGCTCCGCTCGGCGCGTCGTCCCATGCGCCACACGGAGCCTCCTCGTCATCCCGTCATCCTGTCTTCTTCATCGTCGTTCGGGGCCGGCGCGCCCATGCGCGGCGAACGCGCTCACGGAGCGCTCACGGCGCCCGCACCACGCCGTCCACGTCGCGGTCGAGC
>CBHYLO010000223.1:0-6993 GCA_966128675.1 uncultured bacterium
ATCACCTTCCGCGGGCCGGACGGGAAGCAGTACGTCGCCGTGGTGGACGGCCCCGGCGGCTGGATGGCGGCGACGGTCGAGGCCCACGCCGACCCCGCCGACTCCACCGGCAGCGACGGCGCGGTGGGCGCCTCGGCCGACCTGCGGCAATACACCGTGCGAGGAGGGACGCTGTATGTCTTCGGGCTCCCCTGATCGCCAGCCCGGCATCGCGGTCGAGGATGGTCTCGCTTCGATCCGCGAGCCACATGGGCCGCGGCCCGAGCGCGGAGCGCCGAGCGCCGAGCGTGCGCCCTCGTGCGTGGCGCCGCCCCTCGGGGCGCGCGCGATCGCGTTGCTCCTCGTGCCGATGCTGGTGCTGGTCGCCGTGGCGGCGACCTGGCCGCCGGTGTCGCGCGACGACTCGCCCGGCGCGCGGCGCTCGGCGCTCGGCATGCTGCCGCGCACCGTGCCGGGCGCCACCGCGCAGGTCGCATCGCGCGAACGCGTGCTCCGGGTCTGCGCCGATCCCAACAACCTCCCGTTCAGCAACGACCGCCGCGAGGGCTTCGAGAACAAGCTGGCCGAGCTGCTGGCGCGCGAGCTGGGCGCGCGGCTGGAGTACACGTGGTGGGCGCAGCGGCGCGGCTTCTTCCGCGAGACGGTGAACGCCAGCAAGTGCGACCTCGTCCCCGGCGTGCCGACGCGGCTCGACATGGTGCTGCCGACGCGGCCGTACTACCGGTCCTCGTACGTCTTCGTGCAGCGGCGCGACGCCGCCGCGCGCGTGACGTCGCTGGACGACCCCGCGCTGCGGCGCCTGAAGGTGGGCGTGCAGTTCATCGGCGACGACTACGCGAACACGCCGCCGGCGCACGCGCTGGCCGCGCGCGGCATCGTCGAGAACGTCGTCGGCTTCAGCATCTACGGCGACTACCGCGAGCCCAACCCGCCGGCGCGCATCGTCGACGCGGTCGCCGACGGCACCGTGGACGTCGCCATCGTGTGGGGCCCGCTGGGCGGCTACTTCGCGCGCCGCGGCCGCGTGCCGATGACCGTTGTGCCGGTGACGCCGCAGGTGGACGCGCGCTCGCTGCCGCTCGCCTTCGACGTGTCGATGGGCGTGCGCCGCAAGGACGCCGCGCTGCGCGACGAGGTGCAGGCGGTGCTCGAGCGGCGCCACGACGCGGTGGCCGCGATCCTGGACGCGTACGGCGTGCCGCGCGTGCCGACGCCGCCGCGCACGGCCGCGGGAGGCCGCCCATGACCCGCGCCACGACTCGGCACCTGCGCATCGCGATCCTGCTCGCGCTCGTCGCCGCCGGCGCGTGCGACCGCGAGAAGCGCGACTTCCAGACGATCCCGCCCGGCGCCAGCGACGAGACGCTGGTGCGCACCAGCGCGCTGCACGCGGGGCCACCGGTCCCCGAGCCGACCGCCGGCACGTACCAGGACAACGCGTGGGCGATCGGCGAGGGCCAGCGCCTCTACTCCCAGATGAACTGCTCCGGGTGCCACGCGCCCGGCGGCGGCGGCGGCATCGGGCCGGCGCTGAGCGACGACGAGTGGATCTACGGCAGCGATCCGGAGAACATCTTCGACACGATCGTGAAGGGGCGCCCGCACGGGATGCCGTCGTACCGCGGGCGGATGGGCAACTCCGAGGTGTGGAAGCTGGTGGCCTACGTGCGCACGCTGGGCGGGCTGACGCGCAAGGACGCGTGGAGCCCGCGCAGCGACCACATGAGCGAGAGCACCGCGGATCCGAACACGCGCGGCCACGGGCTGGACGACAGCTCGCGCGTGCACCCCGAGCAGCTCCCGCCCGCGCCGCCGGGCGGCGGGGCCTGATGCAGGGCGCGCTCGACGCCGCGGGCCCGCAGGCCGCGCACATCGCGCGGCTCTGGTGGATCGCGCTCGGCGTCTCGGCCGTGGCGTACGCGCTCACGATGGCCGCGCTGTTCGTGGCGGTGACGCGCCGCGGCCGGCCGCCCGCGGTGCCGACCATCGAGCCCGCGCCCGACGCCGAGCGGCGCGGACGCCGGTGGGTGGGCGCGGCGGTCGGCGCGACGATCGCCGTGCTCTTCGCCTTCCTCCTCGCGGACCTCGTCACGACGCGCGCGCTGGCGGCGATCGAGCGGCCGCGCGAGATGCTCACCGTGCGCGTGACGGGCATGCAGTGGTGGTGGCGCGTCGAGTACCGCGACACCGTGTCGGCGCGCACGGTCACGACCGCGAACGAGATCCACGTGCCCGTCGGCCGCCCGGTGCTGCTGGAGCTGGAGTCGGGCGACGTGATCCACTCGCTCTGGATCCCGGCGCTGCACGGCAAGCGCGACCTCGTGCCGGGCCAGCGCAACCGGCTCTACGTGCAGGCGGACCGCGCGGGCGTCTACCGGGGCGAGTGCGCGGAGTTCTGCGGCCACCAGCACGCGAAGATGGCGCTGGTCGTGGTGGCCGAGCCGGAGGAGCGCTTCCGGGCGTGGTACGCGGCGCAGCACGAGGAGGCGCGGCCGCCCGCCGACTCGCTGCAGCTGGCCGGGCAGCAGGTCTTCCTGTCCAAGGCGTGCGCGGTCTGCCACGGGATCCGCGGCACGCCGGCGGGCGGGCGCGTGGCGCCGGACCTCACGCACCTCGCCAGCCGCCGCTCGCTGGCCGCCGGCACGCTGCCCAACACGCGCGGCCACCTGGCCGGCTGGATTATCGACCCGCAGAGCCTCAAGCCCGGGACGCGCATGCCCGCGAACGAGATGCGCCCCGACGAGCTGCGGGCGCTGCTGGCCTACCTGGAGGCGCTGCGATGAGCGTCCCCGCGAGCATCCCGCCCCTCCCGGCCGCCGAGCCGGCCGACGTGCGCGCCGTGCGCGAGCTGACGCGCGCGTGGGCCGACGCCCCCGGGCTGCGCGGCTGGCTGACGACGGTCGACCACAAGCGCATCGCGGCGCGCTACGTGGTGACCGCGTTCGCCTTCTTCGCGCTCGGCGGCCTCGACGCGCTGATCATGCGCACGCAGCTGCTGCGGCCGGAGAACCAGCTGGTGGGGCCGGACCGCTACAACCAGCTCTTCACCGTGCACGGCACGAACATGATGTTCCTGTTCGCCGTGCCCGTGATGCTGGCGATGGGGCTCTACATGGTCCCGCTGCTGGTCGGCGCGCGCAACGTCGCCTTCCCGCGCCTGAACGCGCTGGGCTACTGGGTCTACCTGTTCGGCGGCATCCTGCTGTGGGTCGCCCTGCTGACCAACACGGGCCCCGACACGGGCTGGTTCAGCTACGTGCCGCTGGCGGGCCCCGAGTACTCGCCCGGCAAGCGCGTGGACGTGTGGGCGCAGATGATCACGTTCACCGAGATCTCGGGGCTCATCAGCGCGGTCGAGATCATCGTCACGGCGCTCAAGTGCCGCGCGCCCGGCATGACGCTCGGCCGCATGCCGATCTTCGTGTGGGCGATGCTGGTCACCGCGTTCATGGTGCTCCCCGCCCTGTCGATGATCGCGACCGCGAGCCAGATGCTGGCGATGGACCGGCTGGTCGGGACGCACTTCTTCAACGTGGCCGAGGGGGGCGACCCGCTGCTCTGGCAGCACTTCTTCTGGTGGTTCGGGCACCCCGAGGTCTACATCATCTTCATCCCGGCCACGGGGTTCATCTCCGCGCTGCTGCCGTCGTTCACGCGGCGGCCGGTGTTCGGCCACAACGCCGTGGTGCTCTCGTCCATCGCCACCGCCTTCCTCGGCTTCGGCGTGTGGGTCCACCACATGTTCGCGACCGGGATCCTGCAGCTCGCCTCCAGCTTCTTCACGGCGACGAGCATCATGATCACGATCCCGACGGCGGTGCAGATCTTCTGCTGGATCGTGACCATCTGGACGGGGCGGCTGCAGTTCACGACGTCGTTCCTGTTCATCCTCGGCTTCTTCGTCACGTTCATCATCGGCGGGCTGACGGGCGTGATGCTGGCGTCGGTGCCGTTCGACCAGCAGGTGCACGACAGCTACTTCGTGGTGGCGCACCTGCACTATGTGCTGCTGGGCGGCGGCGCGTTCCCGCTGTTCGCGGCGATCTACTACTGGTTCCCCAAGTGGACCGGCCGGATGCTGAGCGAGCGGCTGGGCAGGCTGCACTTCGGGCTCTGGCTGGTGGGGGTGAACCTCACGTTCTTCCCCATGCACCTGCTGGGGCTCGACGGCATGCCGCGGCGCGTCTACACGTATCCCGACGGGATGGGGTGGACGGGCGCGAACCAGCTGGCGACCGCGGGCGCGTACGTCATCGCGCTGAGCGTCATCGCCTTCGTCGGCAACGTGCTGTGGAGCGCGCGGCGCGGCCTGCGCGCCGGCGACGATCCGTGGGTGTCCGACTCGCTGGAGTGGGGGACCAGCTCGCCGCCGCCGCCGTACAACTTCGCGCGCCCGCCCGTGGTGCAGGGCCGCGCGCCGCTGTGGGACCGCACGCCCGACGCGCCCATCGTCGTCGGGCTCGCGACGGACCATCGCGAGGTGCTGATCACGACCGCGATGGACGCGGAGCCGGACCATCGCCACCCGGACCCCGAACCGACGATCTGGCCGTTCGTCGCCTCGCTCGCGGTGACCGTGTTCTTCATCTCGCTGATGTTCACGCCGTGGGCGGTCGTCTTCGGCAGCGTGCTCCTCTTCCCGCCCCTCGTGGCGTGGGGGTGGCCGCGGCGGCCCAACGACGCGCCGGGCGTCACCACGCCCGCGGAGGGCGGCGCATGACGCCCCTGAGCCCCATGGGCCCCGACCGCCGCTCGCCCGACCGCCTCACGATCGACGTGTCGGTGCTGCCGGAGACGGTCTTCGGCCACCGCGGGATCGTGTGGTGGGGTACGGTCGCGTTCATGCTGATCGAGGGGACGACGCTCGCGATCGCGGCCACGGCGTACCTGTACCTGCGCACCAACGCCGCCGAGTGGCCGCCGCGCCCGACGGCGAACCCCGACCTGCTGATCCCGACGATCAACGTCGCGGTGCTGCTGCTGAAGCTGATCCCGTTCACGCTCGCGGAGCGCGCGGCCAAGCGCTTCGACCTCGGGGGCGTGCGGCGCTGGCTGGTGACCGGCACGTCGGTCGCGCTGGTGGCCGTGGTCCTGCGCTGGTTCGAGCTGCAGTCGCTCAACGTGCGCTGGGACACGAACGCGTACGGCTCCGGCGTCTGGCTGGTCGCGGTGGCGCACTCCACGCTGCTGGCGACCGACGTGCTGGAGAGCGCGGTGCTGACGACGATCTTCTTCACCGACCGGGTGCAGCCGCGCCACTTCTCGGACGTCGAGGACACCTCGCTCTACGAGCGCTTCCTCTCGGGCTCGTGGCTGCTGCTCTACCTGCTCGTGTTCCTCGGCCCCCGGGTGCTCTGATGGACCACGCGTCCCCCTCCGGCGACGACGCGCGCCGCGAGGCCGGCTACTCGCAGCGGCCGGCGCGCGGCGACGTCGCGCAGACCATCGGCGTGGTCGGCGGGCCGCTGGCGGTGCTCGTCGGCCTGCAGGTGAAGTACACGATCGCGCAGATGTGGGCCTGCGAGTCGGGCACCGCCGCGGCGCTCGTGCACGTCGCCGCGCTCGTCACGCTGCTGCTCGCCATCGGCTCCGGCGTCGCCGCGGCCTCGCAGTGGGGCCCCGCCGTGCGCGGTGCCGACCCGGGCGACGAGGGCGGACCGGTCGGCCGCACGCGCACGCTGGCGGTCGTCGGCGTCGGGCTGAGCGCGCTGTCGGCGCTCGTCATCGTGAGCCAGTGGCTCCCGCAGCTCTTCCTCGACCCGTGCCGCCAGTGACCGCCGCCCCACGCGTCCGCGTCCGCGCGGCGACGCTCGGCGCGGCCGTCGCGCTGCTGGCCGTCGCGCCCGGCTGCCTGCGCGACGTCGACCACGAGCGCGAGGCGTCGCTGATGACGCACGGCGGCGACCCGCGGAAGGGGCGCGCGCTCATCCAGCACTACGGCTGCGGCTCCTGTCACAAGATCCCCGGCGTGCCGGGCGCCACCGGCGGCGTCGGCCCCAAGCTGGAAGGCGTGCAGACGCAGTCGTACATCGCGGGCGTGCTGCAGCACACGCCGGACAACCTGATCCGCTGGGTGCGCGACCCGCAGGGCGTGGACCCGCGCACCGCGATGCCGAACCTCGGCGTCTCGGAGCGCGACGCGCGCCACATCGTGGCGTACCTCTACACCCTCAAGCCCCTCTGACGCGTGGCGACGCTGCCACCGCTCCTGCTGTTGCACGCCGGCGCGCCACTGGCGCCGCACGACCTGTGGTCCGCGTGGAGCGCGGAGCCGCTGTTCGCGCTGCCGCTGGCCGCGTCGGCGGCGCTGTACGCGCGCGGCGTGCACGCGCTGTGGGCGCGCGCGGGCCGCGGACGCGGCGTGCACGGCGGCGCCGTCGCGGCGTTCGCGCTCGGCTGGCTGGCGCTCGCCCTCGCGCTGCTCTCGCCGCTGCACCCGCTGGGCGGCGTGCTCTTCTCGGCCCACATGGCGCAGCACGAGCTGCTGATGGTGGTGGCCGCGCCGCTGCTGGTCGTGGGGCGTCCACTGGTCCCCACGCTGTGGGCGCTGCCGCGGCGCGCGCGCGCGCGGCTCGGCGCCGCGGCGCGGACGCCGGCCGTCGCGTCGGCGTGGCGGTGGCTGCGCACGCCGCTGCACGCGTGGTGGCTGCACGCGGGCGCGCTCGTGCTCTGGCACCTGCCCCCGCTCTACCAGGCGACGCTGCGCCACGAGGGCGTGCACGCGGCGCAGCACGTCAGCTTCTTCGGCTCCGCGCTGCTCTTCTGGTGGGCGCTGCTGCACGCGCGCGCGGCGCGGCGCGGCGCGGCCGTCACCTACCTGTTCGCGGCGATGCTCGCCACCAGCGTGCTCGGCGCGCTGCTCACCGTGTCGACGCGCCTGTGGTATCCGGCGTACGCCGCCACCACCGCGCCCTGGGGGCTCATGCCGCTCGAGGACCAGGAGCTGGGCGGGATCATCATGTGGATCCCCGGCGGGATGAGCTACCTGCTGGC
>CBHYLO010000224.1:0-6961 GCA_966128675.1 uncultured bacterium
GTGCGCGTCCGGCAGCTGCTCGCGCAGCGCGCGGTCGGCGCGGCCGTCGTGCCGCGCGAGGAGGGCGCGGAAGCGCACCGGCCCGACCGTCGGCGCGCACGCCAGCGCGAGCGCGAGGCGCCGGTCGTCGGGCGCCGGCGGGCGCTCGGCCGAGGTCGGAAGCGTGGTCATCGCCGTCGCCGCCGGGCGCTCGGCCGGCGGATGCTAGGGCAGCTCGAGCGACGTCGTCGCGCGGCGCTCGGTCTCCTTGCGCATCCCCTGCAGCTGGGCCCACCAGCCGGCGAGCAGCTCGTCGAGCCCCTCGCGCGCGGCGGCGCTGATCGCGAACGACCCGAAGCTGCCCGGCGCCTCGATGGGCGGCTTGTAGTCCTCGCCCAGCAGATCGAGCTTCGTGAAGACGACGCAGTGCGGCTTGGCGGCCAGCTCCGCGGAGTAGGTCGCGACCTCGCGGCGCAGCTGGTCGTACTCCGCCTGCCAGTCCATCGCGTCGATCGGGATCATGAACGCCAGCACGCGCGTGCGCTCGATGTGCCGCAGGAACTGGAGGCCGAGCCCCTTCCCTTCCGCCGCGCCCTCGATGATGCCGGGGATGTCGGCCACCACGAAGGTCCGCTGACCCGTCATCTGCACGACGCCGAGGTTCGGCGCGAGCGTCGTGAAGGGATAGTCCGCGATCTTCGGGCGGGCGGCGGAGATGACCGAGAGCAGCGTCGACTTGCCGGCGTTCGGCTGGCCGACGAGGCCGACGTCGGCGATGAGCTTCAGCTCGAACTCGATCGAGCGCGCCTCGCCCTCCCCGCCCGGCTCCCACTCGCGCGGCGCCTGGTGCGTGGCGGTGGCGAACTTCGCGTTGCCGCGGCCGCCGCGGCCGCCGCGCGCGATCGTGATCTGCTGGCCGTCCTCGACCAGCTCGCCCAGGAACTCGTTCGTGGTGGCGTCGCGGATGACCGTGCCCGGGGGCACCGGCATCACGACGTCCGCGCCCGAGCGGCCGGTCTTGTTGGAGCCGGACCCGTGCTCGCCGCGCTCCGCGCGCCAGGCGTCGCGGTAGGTGTAGTCGAGCAGCGTGGCGAGGTTGCGGTCGGCGCGGACGATGACGTCGCCGCCGCGGCCGCCGTCGCCGCCGTCCGGGCCGCCCATCGGGACGAACTTCTCACGGCGGAAGGAGCTGGCGCCGGAGCCGCCGGTGCCGGCTTCCACCTGGACGACGACGCGATCGATGAACATCGGAGAGCGGGGAGAGTCGAGCGTCAGGTGGCGTGCTGCGTCGCGCGGACGTGCGACCAGAGGTGCTGCGCGTGCGAGAGGGCGTCGGGCGTCATGAGGTCGGCGAGCGCCTCGAGCGCCTCCTCCACGAGCGGTGCGGACGCGCCGACGTGCAGCGCGCCGTGCAGGTGCGAGTGCAGCTGGCGGTCCTGCCGGCCGACGGCGCAGACCGCGATCACGCACAGCTCGCGGCGCACGATGTCGAGCCCCGGCCGCGACAGCACCTTGCCGTAGCCGTCCACGATCATCCACATGTCGAGCGCCGGGTGCAGCGCGGCGATGTTCGGGCGCAGCCGCTCGTAGAACGGCCCGTAGACGCGCGCGCACGTCACCTCGCCGTCGGCCGCCCACTGCGGCGCCTCGTCGATGTGCGCGCCGGGATCGTCCTTCGGCGCCTTGCGGCCCGACGCGCGGCGCCACTCGCGCATCGCGTTGAGCGTGCGCGGGAAGCCGGCGAACAGATAGCTCTGCAGGATCAGCTCCTCGACCCACTCGCCCGGGATCTCCGCCGCGGCCCGCACGAGCGCGGCGCGCATGGTCGCCTCGTCGCTGGCCGAGATGATCGCGGCCAGCCGCACGAGCGCCCGCGTCGGCGCATCGAGCGCCCCGAGGATCGCATCGCCGGGCGCCTCGGTCCCCATCGTGGCGACGCGCGTCGGATCGTCTCGACGCGCGGCGCCGGTCTCCGCCCCGCTCACGCGGCGGGCACCAGCTCGCCGACCACCTCGCCGCGCGTGTTGCGCACGGGCTTGGTGAGGAGCTCCGCGAGGCGCGGCGTCAGCGTCTCGGGCAGGACGTCGAGCGCCTGCAGCAGGCGGAGCACCGCCGGGTACTGCGCGCGCTGGGCTCCGTCCTCGACCTTCACGGCGAGCCCGAGCCCGCGCGACGGCACGGACACGCTGTGCACCCCTTCGGCACCGATCTTCACCAGCAGCTCGCCGTCGGTCTCTTCCATCATCACGGTGTCGAAGCGGTCGGTCCCGCCCACGAGGAACGGGCGCGTGCGCATGGCGTGCACGATGCGCGCGGGGACGTCGTCGCCCGCCGCCGACGCGGCGCCCAGGCGCGCGTAGGCGCGCGCCATCGCGTCGAGCGGCATGGCGTAGACCACGACGCCGCAGCCGTCGACGGCGCAGGCGATGCGCTCCCGCGGGACGCCGGACCAGCGCGCGACCGCGTCGGTGCAGGCGCGCTGCACGCGGTGCTCCACGCGCTCGTACCCCTCCCGCGGCCACCCCTCGGCCACCGCGCGCGCGAGCATGGCGGCGTGCTTGCCGGAGCAGTTGTTGTGCAGGCGCGTGGGGCGCAGCCCCGACTCGCGCAGGATGCGGGCGCCGCGGGCCGCGAGCGGCTCGTGCGGGCCGCACGCCAGGTCGCCCTCCTCGAGGCCGAGCGAGGCGAGCATGCCGGCGGCGATGGCGACGTGCTCCGGCTCCCCGCCGTGCGACGCGCAGGCGAGCGCCAGCTGGTCGTCGCCCCAGCCCACGCGATCGAAGCCGCCGTCCTCGAGGAACGGCATCACCTGGAACGGCTTGGCGCACGAGCGCCAGAACGTGACCGTCTCGGGATCGCCGGCGGCCGCCACGAGACGGCCCGCCGCGTCGACCGCCGCGGCGTGCACTCGATGCCGGGATTCGACGACGCCCCCGCGCGTGGCGACGACGTCGCGCGTGAGGGTACGCATGACTACACGCTAACGACCCCCCGCACCCGACCGGCAGCGGTGCGCCGCGACCGGGTCGCGGCGCCCGACGGCGCGCCCTCGACCGCGCGCCTCTCGACGGCGCGCCTCTCGACGGCGCGCGCCCGCCTCAGAAGACCTTGATCAGCCCCTTCGTGTAGCGGCCCGGGTTCCGCCGGACGTCGGCGAGGATCGCGTTCAGCTCCGTCAGCGCGCGGTTGAGCTGGTCGTAGCCTTGCTGATCCGTCAGCAGCTTCGCCGCCAAGCCGTTCCCCTGCGTCATCAGCTTCATGAGCGAGTCGGCGCCGGCGGTGATGCCGAGCATCCGCACGTAGAGGGAGTCGTCCCGGAGCAGCTTCCCGACCGTCCCGTCGGAGCGCGCGATCTGGTTGGTGAGCGTGTCCAGCGTGCCCGTCACGCGCACCAGGTTCGCGTAGAGCGCCGGATCCTCCAGCAGGCGGCCGACGGTGCCGTTCGGGTTCTGCATCCGCCGCAGCAGCGCGTTCGTCTGCGTCAGTGTCGTCGTCAGCTCGTCGTAGAGCTGCCGGTTGGTCACCAGCTGGCCGACCGTGCCCTCGCCCTTGGCGATCCCGCCGGTGATGCCGCGCAGGTCCTTGGTGAGCCCCACGACGTCGCCGACGGCGCCCGAGGCCTGGCCGATGATCTGGTCGTAGTCCAGCGACGGCGCGAGCGGCAGCGTGTCGCCCGGCGTCAGCGCCGCGTAGCGCGGCGTGCCGGGCGAGATGTCGAACACCTTGTCGCCGAGGAGTCCCTGCGTGCGCAGCTTGGCGCGCGAGTCGGCGCGGATCTGCTCGCGCACGTCCTCGCTCAGCTCCACCGTGACGCGCAGGTTGCGCGTCGTGTCGGCGTCGGGGGCGAGGAACTGGATCTCGGTGATGCTGCCGACGAGCTGTCCCGCGACGGTCACCGAGCCGCCCACGCGCAGCCCGTTCGCGTTGGGGATGAAGGCGATCAGCTTGTAGCGGTCGCCGAACAGGTTCGCGGCCTCGCCCAGCTTGTAGCCGCCGAAGCCGAGGATCGCGAGCGCGACCAGGATCACCGCGCCGACGCGGAGCTGCTCCCAGGTGATGACGCTGTTACGGCGCATGCGGCGCTCGGGGCTCGGGCGAGATGGAAGGAGGCATGGGCTAGAAGCCGCCCAGGAAGTCCTGGATGTAGCGGTCGTCGCTGGCGGCCATCTCCTCGGGCGTGCCGAAGAAGCGGATGTGGCGCTCCGCGAGCACCGCGACCTGGCTGGCCATCCGGAACACCGACCGGATGTCGTGCGAGACGACGATGCTGGTGACGTGCAGCTCGCGCTGGAGCTTCATGATCAGCCGCGTGATGGTGCCGGTCGTCAGCGGATCGAGCCCCGAGGTCGGCTCGTCGTAGAGCATGATCTGCGGGTCGTTCGCGATCGCGCGCGCGATGCCGACGCGCTTGCGCATGCCGCCCGAGAGCTCCGACGGCAGCTGCTCCATCACGCGGTCGGGCTCCAGGTCCACGAACACCAGCTTCTCGCGCACCCGCCGCTCGATCTCGTCCTCGTCGTACTCGGTGTGCTCGCGCAGCGGATAGGCGACGTTCTCGTAGACGCTCATCGAGTCGAAGAGCGCGGCGCCCTGGAACACCATCCCCATGCGCTTGCGGACGCGCAGCGCCTCCTCGAAGGAGAGCGACGAGATGTCCTCGCCGTCCACGTAGACGCGGCCGCTGTCGGGCTGCAGGTGGCGCAGGATCAGCTTCAGCGTCGTCGACTTGCCCGTCCCCGACTCGCCGACGACGGCGATCGTCTCGCCGCGCTGCGCGAGGAACGACACGTCCTCGAGGATCTGGTTGTCGCCGAAGCCCAGGTAGACGCGCTCCAGCTCGATGATCGCCCCCTCCGCGGGGCCGGGATCCTCGGCGCGCGGCCGCTCCGCCGTGGCCCCGTCGTGGAGCGAGTCGCGGATGGTGGCGCGCACGCGGCGCTCCGCGGTCCCGGCCTCGGGGCGCTCGTCGGCGCGGCGCTCGCCCGCGCGGGCGTCGGTGGCGTCGTCGCGCGCGCTCACGTGCCGAGCACCGAGAGGAGGATCTGCGTCAGGAAGTAGTCGCTGATCAGGATCGCGATGCTGGCCGAGACGACCGTGCGCGTGGTCGCGACGCCCACGCCCTCGGTGCCGCCGGTGGTCGCGAGCCCGTGGTAGCACGCCGTCGTGGCGATGATGCCGCCGAAGACGAACGGCTTGATCAGCCCCTGGATGAAGTCGTTCGGGATGTAGCCGAAGGAGAAGCCCCCGCCGGCGATCTGCTCCCACACGGTGCGCCAGTAGAAGCTGCTCGGCAGCCCGACGTAGACGCGGGCGATCAGGTTGCCGCCGAGGATCCCGACCAGGTCGTTGATGACGGTCAGGATGGGCAGCATGATCAGCCCCGCGAGCACGCGCGGCGTGACGAGCTTCTTGATCGGGTCCGTGCCCAGCGTGTTGAGGGCGTCGATCTGCTCGGTGACCTTCATCGACCCGATCTGCGCGGCGACGCCGGAGCCCACGCGCCCGGCGACCATGAGCCCCGCGAGCACGGGCCCCAGCTCGCGGATCATCGAGGCCGAGACGAGGCTGCCGATGTACTGCGTCGCGCCGAACGTCCGCAGCTGCACCGAGGACTGGAGCGCGAGCACCATCCCGGTGAAGAAGCCGGTGAGGAGGACGATGCCGAGCGACTGCACGCCCATGGCGTCCATCTGCTGCACCAGGTCGCCCGCGTAGAACGGGCGCGCGAACACGAAGCGGATCGCGTTCCACGCCAGACGGACGTAATTCTGGACGCCGAGGACAGTGCCCTGGGCGGCCGCGTTCAGACGGGCGGCGAGTGCGGTCACGCGTGGGAGCGAAGGGGGCGCCGGAGGCCGGCTGCGCGGCGGAAGGGCAAGGGTCATGCCCGTGGCGAGCCGTGGCGTAAGCGGCCGTCCGCAGCCGGTCGACGTCGTTGACCCTCCCGGCCGCCACCGATAGCGTTCCCGCCCATGTCCGTCCCCCTCTCCCGCGCCCGCCTCGAAGCCCTCCTCGCCGCCGCCCCGGCCCAGCGCGTCGTCATCGTCGGCGACGCGATGCTCGACGTCTACCTGCGGGGGGACGTGGAGCGCATCTCGCCCGAGGCGCCGGTGCCGGTGGTGCGCGTCCGCGAGCGGAAGGACGCCCTGGGCGGGGCGGCCAACGTCGCCCAGAACGTCGCCGCGCTGGGCGCCGGCTGCGCGCTGGTGGCGGCCGTCGGCGACGACGTGGCGGGCACCCGCCTGCGCGGGATGCTGGGCGCCATCGGCGCGGACACCGAGGCGCTGGTGCAGGTCGGGCGGCCCACGACCACCAAGACGCGGGTCCTGGCGCGCGCGCAGCAGGTGGTGCGCTTCGACGAGGAGGACGACGCGGACCTGGCCGACGGCGACGTGGCGCGCGTGCTCGACGCGGTGCGGACCGCGCTCGACGGCGCGACGGCGCTGGTGCTCGAGGACTACAACAAGGGCGTCCTCGTGCCGGGCGTGATCGGCGAGGCGATCGCGATGGCGCGGGCGGCCGGCATCCCGATCGTCGTCGACCCGAAGTTCCGCAACTTCTTCGCGTTCCGCGGGGCGACGGTGTTCAAGCCGAACCGCCGCGAGCTGGAGGCGGCGCTGGGCGCGGCGGTGGACCTCGCGCACCCGGAGGCGCTCCCCGCCACGCTGCAGCGCCTGGGCGTCGAGCACCTCCTGCTCACCCTCGGCGAGCACGGGATGGCGCTGCTGTCGGGCGCGGGCGAGCCGTTCCGCGTGCCGACGACCGCGCGCGAGGTGTACGACGTGGTGGGCGCGGGCGACACCGTGACCGCGTTCCTCGCCGTGATGCTGGGCGCGGGCGCGACGCCGCAGGAGGCGGCGGTGGTCGCGAACTTCGCCGCCGGCGTGGAGGTCGGGAAGCTCGGCGCGCAGTCGGTGAGCGCGGCCGAGGTGCTGGAGGCGTACGACCTGTTCACCGCGCACGAGGAGGCGGCGACCGGCGG
>CBHYLO010000225.1:0-6956 GCA_966128675.1 uncultured bacterium
CCGGCATCCGTCCTGCACCCCGGCCGCGCGTGCCCCGCGCCGCGCGCCCCGCCGCCACCGACGACGACCTGCCCCCGCCCGCCCAGCGCCCGTTCGACGTGGACGTGGCGCTGCGGCGCGTGGCGCGCGCGGTGACGCCGTACGCGCCCGCGGCGATGTTCGCCCTCAAGGAGGGCGACGCCGAGCACCCGCCGTACGCGACGCTCTTCCAGCAGCTCGTCGCCTGCATCCTGTCGATCCGAACCTACGACGAGGTGAGCCTCCCGCTCGCGCGCCGGCTGTTCGCGCGTGCCGACTCACCGGCGGCGATCGCCGCCCTCTCATTGAAGGAGCTCGACGCGCTGATCGCCGAGTCGACCTTCCACGAGGCGAAGGCGCGGCAGATCCACGCGCTGGCCGCGCGCACCGACGCGGAGTTCGGCGGCACGCTCCCGCCCGACGCGGACGTGCTCACGAGCTTCGCCGGCGTGGGCCCCAAGTGCGCCCACCTCGCCCTGGGCGTCGCGGCGGGCGTCCCGCTCATCAGCGTGGACGTCCACGTGCACCGCGTGACCAACCGCTGGGGCTACGTCGCCGCGTCCACCCCCGAGCGTACGCTCGCGGCGCTGGAGGACGTGCTCCCGAAGCGCCACTGGATCGGCATCAACCGGCTGCTGGTGCCGTTCGGGAAGCACGTGTGCACGGGCGTGCGGCCGAAGTGCTCGACGTGCCCGGTGCTGGACATGTGCGCGCGTCGTGGAGTCACGACGCACCGATAGGGCGGAGGACGGAACGGCGGAGGACGATGAAGCGGAGAACGGAAGAGCGTGAGACGGAAAGGCGGACCCTCAACGCTTGAAGCTTCAAGCTCGAAGGGTCCGCCTCATCGTCTCACGCCGTACCGTCGTCCGCCGTTCCGTCCTCCGCTCTTCCGTCCTCCGCCTTACCGGTTCTCGCTGTACTCGATGCTGGCGCGCACGAACGCTTCGAACAGCGGCCGCGACGACGGATCATCGGCATCGAACACCTCCGGGTGCCACTGCACGCCCACCACGAAGCCCTCGCCCGTCCCCTCGACGGCCTCGACGACGCCGTCGGGCGCGACCGCGGTGATCGCCAGCCCCTCGCCGAGCGTCTTCACCGACTGGTGGTGCATGCTGTTGACCTGCACCGAGCTGCGCTCCAGCGCCGCCTCCAGGCGCGAGCCCGGCGTCACCGCGACCGGGTGGGCCAGGTGGGTGCGGGTGAAGCCGCGGGTCGGGTAGCAGTCGTGCTGCAGGTGCGTCCCGAGCTGCGCGGGGATGTCCTGGTAGAGCGACCCGCCGCAGGCGACGTTGATGACCTGCGCGCCGCGGCAGAGGCCCAGCACCGGCATCCCGTCGGCGATCGCCCAGCGCGCCAGCTGCAGCTCCACCGCGTCGCGCGCGGCGTCCAGCCGGCCGACCTCGGGGCGCATCGGCTCGCCGTAGGTGTCCGGGTCCATGTCCACGCCGCCGGGGATCAGCAGCCCGTCCAGGTGCTCGTACAGCGCGCGCACGGTCGCCAGGTCGTCGGCGAACAGCGGGATCATGAGCGGCACGCCGCCCACCATCGTCACCGCCCGGAAGTAGCGCTGGTTCATCACCCAGCTCTCCGGCAGCCCGTCGGGGATCCCCTCGATGGCGTGGAGGGTCTGCGTGGTGACGCCGATGACGGGGCGCCGGAGGGCCGGCGACGTCGTCCCGAGGGCGGGGGCGTCGAACATCGCGGGGAGCGTGGGGGCGTGCGACATGAGCTGCGACACGGGTACCGCCAGATAAGGAGCGGGCCGACACCGGGTGCCGGCCGCGAGACTACGGGCTGCGAGGCGGGACTGCTGAGGATGGGCCAGGGCACGGTCCGCGCCGCCGGGCCGCGACGGCGCCGGCGACTCGTATCCTACCCCGTCGGCCCCGCCCCTTGCCGTGACACTTTCGTGGAGCGGCCGGCGTCCCGTGCTACGGCTGGGGCCGGGTCTCCGGCGCCGGCCGGGCGGCGGGCGCGATGGGCCCGCCGATCCCGCCGTTCCCGTCGGGGCGCTCCGGCCGCTCGGCGCGCGCGGCCGCGGATGCCGCCGAGGCTGCCGCGGCCACCGTCGCCGTCTCCACGGCCACCGGGACCGCGCGCCCGTGGGCGCCGGCCTGGCCGGCCCCCGCGCGCAGTCCCGTCGCCGCGGAGTCCGTCTCGGCGGGACGATCGAGGATCTCGTCCGTCACGCCCTCGGCCGTCTCGGCGATCAGCTGGTCGACCACCGCCTCCAGGCTCCCCGTCCGCTCGAAGGTCCGCAGCTGCCGGTCGGCGCTCGAGCCCTCTTCCAGGATCCGGTAGACGTACTCGACCTCCTTCCGCGTCCCCAGCTCGTCGACGACGTCGCCCAGGAACCACTCGACCAGCTCGCGGATCAGGACCGGCGCCGGCTGCTCCACCCCGCGCCCGAAGTCGATCAGCTTCCCGGAGAGCCCGAAGCGCATCGCGCGCCACTTGTTCTCCTCGATCAGCCGCGACGAGTACTCGCGCCACGCGAGGTTGTCGCGGCGCAGCTTCCACAGCTTGTACGCCAGCGCCTGCACGATCGCCGCGATGCACACCGCCTCGTCCACGCGCGTGCACGCGTCGCAGATGCGGAACTCGATCGTCGGGTACTTGTAGTGCGGCCGGACGTCCCACCAGATCTTCGAGCCGTTGGGGATGCAGCCCGTCTCGGTGAGCGTCTCGACGTACTGCTCGAACTCGCTCCACCCCGAGAGCCGCGTCGGGATGCCGGTGCGCGGGAAGCCGCGGAACACCGACGACCGGTACGACTTGAGCCCCGTGTTGCGCCCGATCCAGAACGGGGAGCTGGTGGAGAGGCAGAGCAGGTGGGGGAGGAAGTAGCGGACGCAGTTGACCAGGTCGATGGCCAGCTCGCGGTCCTCGATCCCCACGTGGATGTGCATCCCGAAGATGAGCAGGCGGTGGGCGAGGTCGCCCATGTCCTGCTTCACGCCGACGTAGCGCTCCAGCGGCGTGATCTCCTGCTCCCACCAGTGCGTGAACGGGTGGCTGCCGGCGCTGGCGATCGCGAGGCCGTCCTTGGCCAGCAGCCGGTTCATCGTCCCGCGCAGGCGCAGCAGCTCGCGGCGCACCTCGGCGGGGGTGCGGCAGACCGGGGTCGCGACCTCCACCATCGACTGGTGCAGCTCGGGCTTGAGCTCCAGCGCCTCGAAGGCCTGGTCCTCCAGCATCCGCCCGATGTGGCTCCGCAGCGCGCGCGACTGCGTGTCCACGATCTGGTATTCCTCTTCGACGCCGAGCGTGAACGACGGCTGCTGCATGCGAGCTCCTCGAGCCCTCTCGGTCCGCGTGAGGCGGGGCCCCGGTGGCCCGGCCGGTCTCGGTGCGGTGCGGTGCGGTGCACGGGCGGTGCGGCGCGCCGGCGGTCCGCCGCGCGCCGGGAACAGATGGCGCACGGCCCGTGCCGGATACCGCCGGCGCGGCCTAGCGGGGCTCCACGACGAACGCGGGGACCTGCGAGCCGCCGCCCGCGGTCACGTTCAGCAGCGCGGCCGTCGAGAGCCGCGTCAGCATCCCGTCCACCGCGGTGCCGTAGGTGACGAACGGCGCGGTGTCGATCATCCGGTCGAGCACCTGCACGCCCCCGTCGGCCCACCCGGGGTACGGCTCGCTCGGGATCGCCACCCGTTCCTGCACAACGTATGGCTCCTGGAGGGCCCGCGCCACGGCGGCCTCCCAGGCCTGCTGGTCCACCGTCCACCCCAGCACGATCCCCGTCCCGCCGTAGTCGTCGTTCGGCTTCAGCACGAACCGGTCGCGGTGCTTCACGACCCACGGCACCAGGTCCACGCGCCCGCCCGCGCTCACCGTCTGCCGCTCCTCCACCACCCGCGTCCACGGCACGCACGCCGCGATCGTCGCCCGCGTCTCGGCGTCGAACAGGTGCGCGTTGCGCTCGTCGGTCAGCACGGCCAGGCTGGCCTTCTTGTGCAGCACCTTGCTCGCCGGCGGGTTCACCAGGCACACCGCGCGGTCGCGCCACGCCCGCAGCACCGGCGTGTCGAGCCCCAGCCGCTCCACCAGCTCGTGCAGCAGCACGCGCTTGTAGACCAGGTCGATCGGGCCGCCGTCGAGCGTCAGCGTCCCGTTCGCGTACTCGCACCGCGCCGGGTCGCCGATCACGCACTCCAGCCCCTGCGCGCGGAAGTGCTCCTGGAACATCACGAACTCGCGCCGCGTGGGCACGTCGTCCCAGTCCAGAATCGCGATCCTGGGAGCCGCGCGCCCGCCCGAGAACTGCTGCCACGCGTCCAGCAGCGCCGCCGTCACGCCGTGCCGCGACGGCATCGGCGCCACGCGCCACGCGCGCGCGAACGCGCGCATGGCGGGCAGCTCCAGGAACACCTCGCTCAGCGCGTCGTTGTACGCGGCGCCCGCCGGCGTCTCGGCATTGTACTCGGTGAGCGCCATCGCGCCGCCGTCGCCCGCCGGGTCCACGATGAACGCGTCCACGCGCGACGTGGGGCTCGGCGCGTCGAAGCCGGCGGCGTGCGCCAGCAGCGACTCCTCCCAGTCGAGCATGCGGAACTGCGCGCGCATCGCGGGATCGGCCATCGCCGCCTGGTGCGCCACGCGGAACGCGCGCATCAGCGCCTCGGTGCGCCGCGCCAGCGCGCGGTGCTGCACCACCGAGAGGAAGCGCGGGCGCAGCACGGTGCACAGCGCCCGGTCCCCGAACACCAGCCCGCGCCGCGCCAGCTGCGCCTCCAGCGCCTCGTGCGTGTCGGCCGCCAGCCGCTCGCCGGCGCTGCCGGCGAGCAGGGCGTGGTACGCCTCGATCGGCGCCTGCGGGGTGACGTCCTCGCGGCGGCTCACCGGCCCGCCCGGCCCGCGGTGCCTCGCGCGGCGCCGCCGAACAGCGTCCCCCAGCTCGGCTCGCGCGTCGCGCGCCCGCCGTCGCGCGCCTCGGTCGCCAGCCGCACCGCCATGTCGGCCATCGTCTCGACCGCCCACTCGAAGTACGTGGGCGTCAGCGAGTTGACGTCCATGTCGGGCGCGGGGTTCATGAAGTCGATCGCGTACGGCACGCCGCCGCGGATCGCGAACTCCATCGAGTTCATGTCGTAGCCCAGCGCGCGGCACAGCTTGCGCGCGTCGCCGACGATGCGCGTCCCCAGCTCCGCCGTCAGGTGCGCGTGGTCCACCACGTAGCGGCGGTTCTTCGGGTCGTACTTCATCGGCAGCACCTCCTCGCGCCCGATCACCAGGCAGCGCACGAAGTGCTCGAACTCGATGAACTCCTGCACGATCATCGTCAGGAGCCCGGAGTGGTTGTAGTGGTGGATGAGCTCCTGCAGCGAGTGGCAGATGTAGACCTGCTTCCACCCGCCGCCGTGCGCGTCCTTCAGCACGCACGGCATCCCGACGTAGTCGGCGATCCCCTGCCAGTCGAGCGGATACTCCATGTTGCGCAGGCTCTCGCTCGGCACGATGCCGGGGACGTACTCGCGGTTCGGCAGCACCACCGTCTTCGGGCTGGCGACGCCGAGGGCGTGCGCCAGCGACGCGCCGAAGAACTTGTCGTCGGCCGTCCACATGAACGGGTTGTTGACGACCGTCGTGCCGGTGAGCGCGGCCTGCTTCAGGTAGCTGCGGTAGACCGGCACCTCGTGCGAGATGCGGTCGATGCACAGGTCGTACGGGCTGGGCTCCTCGAACTTGGGGGCGCCGATCTTCGCCAGCTCCGCCGTCACGCCCGCGTCGCGCCGCTCCACCGCCTGCAGGAACGCGGGCGGGAACGACCACTCGCGCCCGACGAACAGCCCCACGCGCGCGGTGCGCGTGTGGCGCGCCACCGCCGGCGCGTCGGTCGTCAGCGTGCTCTCGCCGTAGGTCTCCTCCGCCACCGCGCGCGCCGCCGTCGTACCGATCGCGCCGGCCAGCGGATCGCCGTGCGGCGGCGTGATGGCGTCGTGCGCGACCGGCGTGGCCGGCTCCAGCCCCGCGCTGTCGCGCGTGTCGTGGCTCGGCGCGGCGATCGGCGCCGGCGGCATGTCGGTCGTCAGCGCCACCACCGCCTCGGTCAGCGACGCGTCCGACGTCACGTTCGACGACGCGGCCGTCTTGCGCGGCGTCTTGCGGCGGTCGCGCGGCGCGGGCGTCGCGCCGGCGGCGGGCGTCGCCGCGTCGCCCGTCTTCTTGGCGCCCTTCTTCTTGTCGCTCATGGATGGGATCGATGGGATCAGTCGTGACCCTTCACGTACAGGCGCAGCATGCGCTCCCACCACGGCCAGTCGTGGGCGAACCCCTTCCAGACGCGGAGCGCGTTGCCGATGCCCTTGTTCCAGAGCATGCCCGAGAACTCGTGGTTCTGCTCGATGTGGTAGTCCGTCTCCCCGATGGCGAGGATGATGTCCTGCTGCCGCAGCAGCGCGAGCCGCTGCGGGTCGTGCTCGTTGGGGATGAACTCGAACGGGTTCACCTGGTAGACGGTGCCGTCGCTGAAGCCGTTCGTCTGGTTGCGGATGTCGTACATCCCGCTCATGCCGATGATGCGCTTGACGATGTGCGGGTTCCGCAGCCCGAAGACCATCGCGTCGTAGGCGCCGAAGCTGGCGCCCGCCGTGATGAAGAAGTCGTTCGGGTTGCGGTGGTAGCTGAGCGGCACCACCTCGTCGCGCAGGTACGCGTCGTACTGCAGCTGCCGCCAGGCGCGCGCACCGGGGTGCGCCTCCTTGGTGTACCAGCCGCCGTCGGTGTGCACCTGGTCCACGCAGTACATCTGCAGCCACCCGTTCTCCAGGTGGTCGCGCAGCACGAGGTGCATGCGGCGGTCCGGCCACTCGTGGCAGGTGCCGTACGACGTCGGGAACACGATCAGCTTCGCGCCCGCGTGCCCGAAGACGAGCGTCTCCATCTCGCGGCCGAGGTTGGGGCTGTGCCAGCGGTGGCGTTCGAAGTGCATT
>CBHYLO010000226.1:0-6921 GCA_966128675.1 uncultured bacterium
GAGGAGCGATCCGCAGCATCCGTCTCATCCGGAGCATCCGTAGCCCCTCGTTCGCCGACCCGTGCCGGGCGCGCCGGGACCGAACTACGAGAAGACAGGATGACGGGATGACGAGGAGGCTCCGCATCGGCGCTTGGAGCAGTGCGCCACGCGGAGCCTCCTGGTTCATCCCGTCATCCCGTCCAAACGCAGTTCGTCGTCCGGGTCCGCAGCCCGCAGCGCCGTACTACCAGCCGTTCCGTTCGCGCAGACCGGTCACGTGCGCCGTGTGGTGCTTCCCGTGCCACGCGTAGATCCCCAGCGCCGTGCGCACCGTGACCGGGCCCATCTCCGGATGGGTGTAGGTCTTCTCCCAGTCCTCGGGCGTCAGTGCGCGCAGCGCGGTCACCCAGCGCACGTGCAGCGCGTCGAGCAGCTGCAGCGACACCTCGGGCTCCAGCCGCGAGTCCGGCAGCGTCGCCCAGCGCGCCTCCTCGTACGCCGCGATCGGCGCGCCCGGCTCGGTGAGCGCCTTCTTCACGCGGACGTACGCGTTCATGTGGCTGTCGGCCACGTGGTGCACGACCTGCCGCACCGTCCACCCGCCGTCGCGGTACGGCGTGTCCAGCTGCGACGCATCGAGGCCGGCGATGGCGGCACGCAGCTTCGCGGGCGCGGCGGCGACGTCGTCCACCAGCGCGGCCAGCACGGCCGGGTCGGCGTCGGGGGTGCTCCAGCTGCCGATCGGGTAGCGCAGGTCGTCGGACATGGGGGCGGGATCAGGCGTGGAGGAGCGGGGCGTCGTCGGATCTCGACAGCATGAGGGGGCGCGGCGCGCAGGGCACGCGGACCTCGAAGCGCGCGCCGCCGCCGTCCGCCTCGCTCGCGCGCACGGAGCCGCGCAGCACGTCGGTCGCGATCGTGCGCACCACCGCGAGGCCGAGCCCCGTGCCGGACTGCAGCGCCCTGGTGGTGAAGTAGGGCTCGAAGCAGCGCGCGCGCACCTCGGGCGGCATGCCGGGGCCGTTGTCCTCGACCACCAGCACCGCCGTCGCGCCGTCCGTCTCCTCGTCCACCGTCACCTCGACGCGCAGCCGCGGCGCGGAGTGCTTCTCCAGCACCTGCACGGCGTTCAGCACGAGGTTCAGCACCAGCTGGTGCAGCTGCACCGGATCGGGCGCGAGCACGATCGCGTCGGGCGACAGCTCGTCGGTGTCCACCACCAGCCGGCGCGGGAAGCCGGGGCGCAGCAGCTCCACCACCTCGCGCACCGCGTCGGCCATCACGACCGGCGTCGGCTGCTCGGGCGCGGGCTCGTCGCGCAGGTGGCGGCGCAGCAGCCCCACCATGTCGGCGGCGCGCGTCGCGCCCGTGCGCATGCGCTCCAGGTGCGTCGTCACGCGCGGCGCGTCGTGCGCGTGGTGCGCGCCCACCTCGGCGTGCAGCACCAGCGTGTTGAGGATGTTGCGCAGGTCGTGCGCGAGGCCGCCGCTCAGCAGCGCCGCCGCCTCGAGCCGGTTGACGCGCGCGGCGTCGGGGCCCGCCTCGGCGATGCGCACGATGAGGCCCGCGTCCGCGCCCGCGCGCAGCCCGACGAGGCGCAGGCGCACGCCGCCGGCGATGCACTCGACCGCGGCGGCGTCCTGGTCGCCCGCGCCGGCGCGATCGGCCAGCGTCTGCAGCGCCTCCGTCAGCTCGGGACGGAAGGGCGGGAGCGGGGCGTCGGCCTTCGGCGGGGCGGCGAACAGCCACGCGTATCGCGCCGGCACCGAGAGCGGCTCGCAGCGTCCCTCGGCGTCGCGCGCGATGACGAGCTGCCCGCCGACCGCGGCCAGCGCGCGCGCGCGGCGCCCGTGCCGGATCGCCCAGAACAGGAAGGCCGCGACGGCGGCCATGACGATCGTCGAGGCGGCGGCGACGGCCCACATCAGGGTGGGCCCCGCCATGGGCAGTGGGGGGACGACGGCCGTCGCGGCGGTGTCCTGCAGAGCGCTCAGCACGGACGTGTGCCGTGCGCGTGGGGAGCAGGGAGCGGCGTGGCCGGCATCGGCGACGACTGCGGGAGATGGAGCGGGCGGCGGACGTCAGAGTATAGCCCGACGCACGCGCCGGTGGGACGATGCGCGCCGGGCCGTCCTGCCCCCGCCGTCCGTCACGCCGTGCCGCCGGCGGGTGCGGGCGTGGCCGGCCGCGGCGGCGCGGGCTGCCGCCGCCCGAGCCAGATCCCCCAGGCGATGGCGACCATCGAGACGCCATAGATGAGGTGCAGCGCCTGCGTCACCTGGATCAGCGCGCCCCAGCTGCGCGCCACCAGCGCCTCGCCGAGCGAGCGGCCGACCAGCGTCGCGAGGAAGTACAGCAGCTGCCCCGCGCCGATCCAGGCCCCGCCGGGTTCGAAGACCGGGTCGAAGGCGGCGGCGGCGCGGCGGGCCTGCGCGGCCATCGCCCACGTCGAGAGGGCCGCCAGCGCGGTCATCGAGATGTTGCGCAGCAGCAGCCGTGCCTCGCGTCCGATGCCGAGCGTGAACAGCACGGCGAGGCTGCCGAGCAGGAACGCCGCCAGCACCAACGGCTGGAAGCGCTTGGCGCGCGGGCCGATCCAGGTCAGCAGCGGGGGCGTCAACAGCAGCGGCAGGACCGTGTTGTTGAACATCGCGCTGATCGGGATCAGCAGCGCGACCGCGAGGCGGCGGTCCGCGGCGTACACCGCGTACTGGGTGAGGCCGGAGAGGGACAGGACGCCCCATGCGATCGCCACCTGGCCGACCGGGTCGCGCGGGTGCAGCCGCCCCGCGCGCCATGCGACGATCGTCGGCAGCGCCGAGAAGGCGGTGCCGAGCAGCACGGGCCAGGTGAATGCCGTTGCGGGTTGGGTCGGCGGGGCGAACATGGTTCGGCGGGAAGTGACCTGCGTGGTCGGGGTGGGGCGATGCACCCCGACCGTCACGCGTCAGCCGTCGTTCAGGTCGTTCGGGTCGGAGCAGTCGGGGGGGCAGAGGAACGGATCCTGGGCGAGCTCGCCGTCCACCATGTCATTCCCGTCGCCGTCCACGCCCACCAGGATCATCGTGACGGCTCCGTCCTCGTGCTCACCCGGGTAGGCGCGGATCCCGACGCATCCGGGCTGGTCCAAGATGCGCTTGTAGGCCTCGCCGTGGAAGGCGAGCGTCGGATAGCGGTCCTTCTTCTCCTTCTTCTCCTTGTACTTCTTGGTCTTCTTGGCCGCGTCGGCCTTGGAGATCTTGTGGTCGCGCGGCGGCAGGGGGGTGCCCATGATCGTGCCCTTGCGATGGGTCGTGATGTGTGGGACGCACGCTGCGTCGCGCCCGTCCGACGGCCACACTATCGCGCGGCACGTCCTCCTTGGGTAGACGAGGGCCGCGTCCTCCCGGATTTCCCGGGCGGCGTCCCGTAGACGACGCGTGTGCCGGCCGGTAAATCCCCGCCGTGCCCACGTCCTCCGATCCACCGACGCCGGCCGCGCCGACGTCCGCGCGCCGCCCCACGCGCGCCGAGCTGCTCGCCGCCGTCGACCGTACGGTACCGGACGTCATCGGGCCCGACCTGCGCGTCCTCTTCTGCGGGATCAATCCCGGGCTCTACACGGCCTGGAGCGGCCACCACTTCGCGGGGCCGGGCAACCGCTTCTGGCCGACGCTGCACGCCGCCGGCTTCACCGACCGCCGCCTGCAGCCGGCCGACGAGCGCCTGCTGCTGCCGCTGGGCTACGGCGTGACCAACGTCGTCGCGCGCGCCACCGCGACGGCCGCGGAGCTGGCGCCGCACGAGCTCGTGGAAGGCGGACGCGTGCTCGCGGCGAAGGTCGCGCGCTTCCGCCCGCGCATCCTCGCGGTGCTCGGCGTCGGGGCGTATCGCACCGCGTTCGCGCGCCCGAAGGCGGCGCTCGGCGAGCAGCCGGAGCGCATGGGCGACGCGCGCGTGTGGGTGCTGCCGAATCCGAGTGGGCTGAACGCGAACTACCAGAAGGACGACCTGGCGCGGCTGTTCCGCGCGCTGCGCGAGGCGTCGGAGACGTGAGCGCCGGCGCCTCCACCCCCACCGCCGCGCGCGACGTGCGCGGCGCGCTCGTGGGCGCCGCGTTCCTGATGGCCACGTCGGCCGTCGGGCCGGGCTTCCTCACGCAGACGGCGCTGTTCACCGCGCAGCTGGGCGCGAGCTTCGGCTTCGCGATCCTCGTGTCGGTGCTGCTGGACCTCGCGGCGCAGATGACGGTGTGGCGCGTGCTGGTGGCCGCCGCGCGCCCCGCGCCCGTCGTCGCCGACGCGGTGCTGCCGGGGCTCGGCGTCGCGCTGGCGCTCGCGGTGAGCTTCGGTGGCCTCGCGTTCAACGTCGGCAACGTCGCCGGCGCGGGGCTCGGGCTCGAGGCGCTGCTCGGCATCCCCACGCCGGTGGGCGCGACGCTCAGCGCGGCGATGGCGGTCGCGCTCTTCCTGGCGCCGCGCGCGGGCCGCGCGATGGACCGCTTCAGCGCGTTCCTGGGCCTCGTGATGCTGGCGCTGCTGGCGTTCGTGGTGGTGCGCGCGCAGCCGCCGCTCGCCGAGGCGGTGGTGCGCACGGTGCTGCCGACGCGCGTGGACGCGCTGGCGATCGTGACGATCGTCGGCGGCACGGTGGGCGGGTACATCACCTTCGCCGGCGCGCACCGGCTGCTCGACGCGGGCGTCGTGGGCGTGGACGCGGTGCCGCGCGCGACGCGGGCGGCGTCGAGCGGGATCCTGCTCGCGTCGGCGGTGCGCGTCGCGCTCTTCCTCGCGGCGCTGGGCGTGGTGGCGCGCGGCGCGGCGCTCGGCACCACGAACCCGCCGGCGGAGGTGTTCCGCTTCGCGGCGGGCGCGGTGGGCATGCGGCTCTTCGGGCTGCTGATGTGGGCGGCCGCGATCACGTCGGTCGTCGGCTCGGCCTACACGACGGTGTCGTTCCTGCGCGCGGTCTCGGCGCCCGTCGAGCGGAACGCGCGCACGGCGATCGTCGCGTTCATCGTCGTGTCGACGGCGATCTTCCTGCTGGTGGGACGGCCGGTGCGCGTGCTGGTGCTGGCGGGCGCGGTGAACGGCTGCATCCTGCCGCTCGCGCTGGCGACGATGGTGGTCGCGGCGCGCCGCCCGGCGATCGTGGGCACGTATCGCCATCCCGCGTGGCTGACGGCCGTCGGCGCGATCACCGCGGCCGCGATGGCGGTGCTGAGCGTGCGGACGATCTGGCAGCTGCTGGGCTGAGTGGTGTCGCGCCGGACCGGAACGGCGAACGGCATTCGCAAGGAAGCGATCTGATAACGGCTTTGACAAGCGCGTATGGCTCCGCGTGGTGGCGAGGAACCTCGCACCCCACCGGAGCCATCCGCCGTTATCCGATCCTTTCAGATCTCTTCCGTGCCAATGCCGTTCGGGTCCGGCGCGACGGTGCCTGGCTCAGCGCGCGGGCTCCGCCTCGTCGTCGCCCTCGTCCTCGCCGGACGACGCGCGCATCTGCTTGAACAGCGCCTGCACCTCGGCGCCGTGCTGGCGCATGAAGGCGACGTTGGCCGGATCGATGCCCATCTCCTTCACGAGCTGCTCGGGCGTCTTCGTGCCCTTCGGCATGCCCACCGCCATGCTGGTGCCCATGAGGGCGAACTGCGTGACCGCGAACTGCTGCGGCGTCATGCCCGACTTCGCGAACGCCGGGCGGAACTGCGCCACGCCACCCAGGCGCGTCGCGATCTGCGCGATGGACTCGTCCATCGTGCTGGTGAAGCGGTCCTCGAGCTGCGGGTTCGCCTTGATGGCGCGCCCGATCTCCTGCATGGTCGCGCCGAACTTCCGCAGGTCGGCCATCGACAGCGTGTAGCCCGACAGCGCGCGCGCGTCCTGCGCGTTCTGCGCGGCGGCGGCGGCACGGCGCGCGGCGGGGGAGGCCTGGGCGGTGAGCGCCAGCGGCGCGACCGCGAGCGCGACGGCGGCGGCGATCGCCGCGCCGACGATGAGACGGTTCTTCATCGGAAGACTCAGAGCGTGATGCCGAACGTGACGGGGAAGGCGCGGATCGTCTTCGTGTCGATCAGCCCCTTCTGCTTGGTGTAGACGTTCTGGAGGCGCGTCTCGGCGAACGCGTCGATCGGGCCGAGCTTGATCGAGAGGCCCGCGCCGCCCTCCATGCCGAAGTCGAGCTGCTTGCTCGCGTCGCTGGACAGGCCCGCTTGCTCCTCGTCCTTGAAGTGGAACGCGCCGACGCCGGCCAGCACGTAGGGACGCACGGGGCCGCGCAGCAGGTCGAACTTCAGGCTCGCCACGCCGGCGAGCATCGTGCGCACCGTCTCCTCGGCGGTCGGCGCGCCGGGCGCGGGCTGCGACGACGGCGACGGCGCGAGCGGCGACTGCAGGCGCATGCGCGCGAAGTCGACGTTGGCGCGCAGCGCCGGCAGCCCCGCGGGCAGCTTCACGACGACGAAGCCCTGGCCCTGCACGCCCTGCTTCAGCTCCCGCATCGACGCGCCCTCGCGCGGCACGATCACGCCGCCGCCGAAGCCGAGGCGGATGGGACGGCTGGACGGCGCCATCCCGGCGCTGGGGTCGGACGCGGGCAGCTGCGCGAGCAGCGTGGCGGGCATCACGATGACGGCGGTGAGCGCCGCGGCGAGCGGCAGGCGACGGAAGACGGAGCGCATGGAGGGCCTCGGGATCGGAGTGGGCGGCACGCCCCACGGCGCGGCGCACGGGATGCCGGCGCGCTCCAGCGGGGACGGTCCGTCCGAACGGCGGGCAGTGACAAAGGTTTCACCCGCCGGCTCGGCACGCGTGGGTCGGGTGACCCGGCGTGACCCACCCATGATCGGGGGGATCGCTTAGCGCCCCGCTTAATGCCCTCGGCGCAGGAGCGGAGGACGGAACGGCGGAGGACGATGAGGCGGAGGACGGAAGGGCGTGAAACGAGAAGGCGGACCCT
>CBHYLO010000227.1:0-6916 GCA_966128675.1 uncultured bacterium
CGGCCGCGCCCTGCTGGCCGCCCGCCCCGCGGCCCCGGGCGTCGAGACCGAGGTCTCGATCCGCATGTACGCCGACGGCGGCAGCATCTCGGTCGTGCGCCACCTGCGCGGCGGCGAGACGGTGGGGATCGAGGCGCTGATTCGCTGAGCTCCTCGCGCTTGGCGGGTGACGACGAAGGGCCGGCTTCCGCGTGGAGGCCGGCCCTTTCGATCGCTGCGGGCTGCGGGCTGCGGATTCGACGACGGGACGTCCCGAGCGGCCGTCGATCCGCAGCCCGCAGTCCGCAGCCATCGGGTACGAAGCCGTGCGGTGCGAGCTACTCGTACAGATCCCCGACGTCCGCCGCCGCCAGCTCCACCAGGAACCCGCCGATCCGCTCCGACACGACGTCGAGGAAGCGCGCGCCGCGCTCCGGCGTCGCCGCGCGCGGGTCCCCGATCCCGGTGTCGGCGGTGACCGTCGTCCACGGGCGCGGCGCCCACGCCCAGCGCTCGCGCAGCCCCGCCACCGTCGGCCGCCGCTCGCGCCCCGGGCCCGCCTCGTCCAGCGGCCGCACGAGCGCCGGCGCGACGTGCTGCATCACGCTCGTCTCCAGCTCGCCCGCGTGGTCGCCCGGCTCGTCGAAGTAGGGGCGCGCGTCCACGACCTGCCACCAGTTCACCGCGCACACGAACACCGACGTGCGCGGCAGCAGCTCGCGGATCATCGCCTTGAAGTCGTTGCCGCCGTGCCCGTTCAGGATCACGAGCTTGCGCACGCCCTGCCCCTCGAGCGCGGACACGAGGTCGCGCAGCAGCGCCGCCTGCGTCGACGGCAGCACGTTGAGGCACAGCTTGAGATCGAGCTGCGTCGTCTGCACGCCGAACGGCACCGTCGGCAGCACCACGACGCGCGCGCCCGCCGCCCACGCGCGCCGCGCCGACTCCGCGGCCACCGCATCGCACTGGATGTTGTCGGTCGCGTACGGCAGGTGGTAGTTGTGCGGCTCGGTCGCGCCCCACGGCAGGACGGCGACCTCGTACGACGTGTCGGCGACCGTGCGCCACGTCGACTCGGCGAGGATGTAGGGACGGGTCATGCGTCGAAAGTAGAGCGTCGAGCGTGTAGCGGCGAGCGTCGAGCGTGTCTCGCGCGCGTCCGCAGGCCGGCGCCTGCGTCCGGCTCGTGTGCGCCTGGACGGTGAGCGCCGAGCGCCGGGCGCCGGGCGCGCTGCCGGCCCTGCGCGCGAGCGTCCGCCCGCGCATGGCTCGACGTTCCCACCATGCCCGGGGCGGGCGCGGTGGATGTGGACGCAGGCGACCTCGATCGCAGCAAGGAGACCCGATGCGCGCCGCGCCATCCGGGGCTCCGCAGCGGCCGCGATCGCTGGGAGCCTGCGTCCACATCCACCGCGCCCGCCCGCCACACCAGACCCAGAACGCACGAGAGCCGGCCCAGAAACGGGGCCGGCTCTCGCGCGATTCCGAAGCGCGTGATCAGTCCGCGGCGGAAGGCGTCGCGGGAGTCGTGCGCATCGCGAGCGTCACGCGCAGGGGCTGGCCCACGCACGTCGCGAAGTCCGCCGCGCCGCACTGCGACGTCGCGTAGCGCTCGACGTTCGCCATCACCTTGTCGGGATACGAGTGGCACCCCTTCGTGTTCGTGCCGCGCACGCACCCGTTGTAGCGCAGGAGCCCCGTGCGCACCGCGCCCTGCGGATCCGCGTCGCGCGTGCCCGCGCGGTACACGTAGTGACTCAGGATGTGCACGCCGTAGCGCAGGTTCGTCTCGTCGTCGCGCAGGTCGCGGCCGAACAGCTTGCCCAGCGTCGGCACCCACACCTTCGGGTAGATCTGCATCAGCCCCACCGCGCCGACGTTCGAGCGCGCGCGCGACTTGAACGTCGTGTTCTCCGCCAGCATCACGCCGAACACCAGCGCGGGCGGGACCTTCTTGCGGTACGCCTCGCGCACCGCGAAGGTCGCGATCGAGTCTGCGCGCGACGCGTCGATGCGCCCGGTGCGCAGCAGGTCGTCCGCGAACGCGCGCCGGTCCGCCTCGAACTGCGCGCTGTTGAGCGCCGCCTCGCCGTCCGCGACGGTCCACGGCGCGCGCACGGCGGCCGAGTCGCGCCACGTCACCGGCGTCCACGCCTGCTCGGCGACGCGCTGCGCGACCGACGTGCGGCCGACGTACACGGGCTGCACCACCTGCGTGGCCACCACGATGGCCGCGACGGACGCACCCGCGAGCGCGAGCTGACCGAGCAGGGACTTCGCCATTCCGTAACGCTCCTGACACGATGGGGAACAGGCGCGACGGCGGCACGCCACGAGGGGGCGCGCCGTCGCGTCGATCGCGCACCGCACCGCGATCGTTGCTCGATAGAACTTATCCCGGCCAGTGTGACGCACGCCGCAAATTCGTGCGCACGGGCGTGCTTTTCTGACCACGGAGTCAGCGTCGCGCGAAGATCGCGTGCAGCGCCTGCTGGACCGACCCCGACCGCACGCGCGCCGGCAGATCGCGCGCTATGTTAGCACGGTCGGGTCCGCTCATTCGGTGACCCGCGTCTCCCGCCCCCGCCCTCCGTCGTGCCCGCCCCCTCGTCGCGCGCCCAGCGTCTGGCGCTGCGCAGCCTCCAGCTCGGCGCCCTGCTCGTGGCGATCGCCGCGCTGCGCTACAAGCTGTTCGACCTCGACCGCTTCTTCGTCCCGAAGGAGCTCGCGCTGCACGCCACCGCCGCGCTCGTCGCCGCCGGGCGCCTGGCGTGGCCCGTCGTGCGCCGCCGCACGCCGGACGGCTGGCACACCGACCGCGGCCACGCGCGCCTCACCGTCGTCGACGCCGCGCTCGGCCTCTACCTGCTGCTGAGCGTCGTCAGCGCCCTGTTCGCGCAGAACCCGTGGCTCGGCGCCCGCGCCACGGCGCTCTCGCTCTCGGGCGCCGCGCTCTTCTGGGGCGCCCGCGCGCTGGCCCGCGCCGGCCACGGGCGCACGGTGTTGGCCGCCGTCGGGGTCGCGATCACCGTCGGCGCGGCGACGGCGCTCCTGCAGGCCTACGGCGTCGAGAGCGCCTACTTCAGCCTCAACCGCGCGCCGGGCGGCACCTTCGGCAACCGCAACTTCGTCGCGCACCTGGCCGCGATCGGCACGCCGCTCCTGGTCGGCCTCTCGCTGCGCGCCCGCTCGCGCCGCGACGCCGCCCTCGCCGCGCTCGCCACAGGCGCGCTGGCCACCGTCCTCGTCCTCTCGCGCAGCCGCGGCGCCTGGCTGGCGGCCGCGGCCAGCGCGGCGCCGCTGCTGGTCGGCGTCTGGCGCGCCCGCCAGCTCCCGGGCGTCCGCCCGAAGCTCGGGCGCGTGCTCCTGCTCGCCGTCACCCTCGCCGGCGGCGCGATCGCGGCGCTGAAGCTCCCCAACACCCTCGAGTGGAAGAGCGACTCGCCCTACCTCGACTCGGTGAAGGGCGTCGTCGACTACCGCGGCGGCAGCGGCCGCGGTCGGCTCAAGCAGTACGCGAACTCCGCCCGCATGGCGCTGGACGATCCGCTGCTGGGCGTCGGCCCGGGCAACTGGGCGACCCGCTACCCGCGCTTCGCCCCGGCCGGCGACCCGTCGCTCACCCAGGACGGCACCACCGCCAACCCCTGGCCCAGCAGCGACTGGATCGCGGTCCTCAGCGAGCGCGGGCTCCCGGCCTTCCTCGCCTTCGCCGCGGCGATCGCGGGGCTCGCCTGGTGGGCGCACCGCGCGGCCTGGCGCGCCGCCGACGCCGACCGCGCCCTCACGGGGGGCGTCTTCGGCGCGATGCTGGCCGCCACGGTCGTGGTCGGCGCGTTCGACGCGGTCCTCCTCCTCGCCGCGCCCGCCTTCTTCGCCTGGACCGCGCTCGGCGCCCTCGCGATCGAGAGCGGCGCCGTCGACGACGCGGCGCGCCCGGTGCCCTGGCCGGCGTTCGCCCGCCGCGCCGCCTGGGCGGTGCTCGGCATGGTCGGCCTGCTGGCCTTCGGCCGCGCCGCCGGCCAGGCGGGCGCGATGGCGCTCTTCAGCACGGGCCGCACGACGGCGATCGGCCGCGCCGGCGAGCTCGACCCGGGGAGCTACCGCATCCGCCTCCGGCAGGCGGAGCTGGCCGCCCGGCGCGGCCGGTGCGCGGAGGTCCGCCGCCACGCGGGCGCCGCCGCCGACCTGCTGCCGTCCGCCCCGGCGCCCCGCCGACTGCTGGCGGCCTGCGGCGGCCGGCGGCGCGCCGCGGACTGAGGCCCTCGCGGCCAGTCGCCTCGCGACCGAGCCGTCTCGTGGCCTTCGGAGGTCGGCGAACGAGGGGTTCGGATGCTCCGGATGCGAACGGATCATCCGGATCGCTCTTCTAGAGCGCACGGAGCGTCGCCGCCACGCGGAGCGATCCGGAGCATCCGCCGTGATCCGGAGCATTCGAACACCACGGTTCGCCGACCCCGGCCGGACAAGGGGGATCCGAACGAGAGACGACGACTGAAAATGGGGAGGGCCGCGGGTGGCGACGCAGCCCGCCCCCGGGGGCCAACCGCTTCCTGATCGACCGATCGTCGCGGTCAGCGCTGGAAGCTGACCAGCTCCACCCCGCCCGAGACGTTCAGGAACTGCACGGGCGCCTCGCCCGCCAGCAGCGCGGCGGGCCAGACGGGGATGCCGGCGGTCGCCGGCCCCACCAGCTCGCTCGCCGACAGCCGCTCCATCCTCGGCCCCTCGATCCCCTCGTCGCCCTCGGGGCGCGTCGCGACGACCGGCGGGAGCAGCACCGGCTCCCCCTCGCCGTCCGGCATCGCCACCGAGCCCAGCGACGCCATCACGAGCAGGCTGGCGGCGATGGCCATGGTCCGGCGCGACGGATACCGCGGCGCGAACCGCTCCCGGGCCAGCTCGCGCCAGCTCGGCGTCCAGTCGACCGGGACGTCGCACTCGCCCCGGTCGATCTCCCGCAGGCGCGCCTGCAGGCGCGCGGTGAAGTCGGCGGACGGGGCGACGGGCGGCAGGTTCCGCGCACAGAGCAGGGCCCGCCGGACGCTGGTGTCGAGCGCGGCGCAGGCCGCGCACTCGCGGAGATGGCGCTCCGCCGGGACGAGCAGGTCGCCCGGCAGGGTGTCGTCGAGGTACGCGAGGTGATGTCGGCGGAAAGCGCTACAGTCCATGATGCGGAGCCAGCGGGACGCCTGGGCTCCGGGATGTTCCGGAGCGGCGGTGAGTCTGCAGCGTGTACCCACCGCACCGCAAGCCGTTCCCCACCCGCATATTGTGCGGGTGGGGATCCTCCCGAAGCTCCGAGCATCCTTCTCCCCGCGCGGTCCATCGCACCTCCGGTCGGCTCCGCCTCACCCCTCCCCCCGCTTCTCCGCCACCCGCGCCCGGAGCGCCTTCGCCCCGCGCCGATCGACCGCCTTCCCGGCTGCCCGCGCGGCCGCATCCCGCCGACGCTCGAGCTGCGCCAGCTCGCGTCCGAGCGCCTCCCAGCTCGCGAGCCGATCGGCCGGCAGCTGCCCGTCGGCCACGGCCGCCAGCACGGCGCATCCGGGCTCGGTCCGGTGACGGCAGTCCACGAAGCGGCATTCGGCGGCCAGCGTCGCGACATCGGCGAACGTCTGCTGCAGGGCCGTCGCCTCGCCGTCCGCTTCCTCCGCCCACAAGGCGAGCGCGCGCAGCCCCGGCGTGTCGATGATCGCGCCGCCGCGGGGGAGCGCGACGAGCTCGCGGTGGGTGGTCGTGTGGCGACCGGCGCCGTCCCAGCGCAGCCCGTTGGTGCGCAGGTGCTCGCGCCCGACCAGGTGGTTCGTCAGCGTCGACTTCCCGGCCCCGGACGGGCCGAGCAGCACCACCGTCGCGCCAGGCAGGAGCCATCGACCCAGCACTTCGATCCCCGTGTGCTCCGGGACCGAGACCGGCACCACCTCGACGCCCGCCGCTGCCGCGTGCGCCGCGGCGAGCGCGGCGTCCGGGTCGCTGCAGAGGTCCATCTTGGTCAGCAGGAGGACCGGGAGGGCGCCGCTCTCCCAGACGAGGGTGACCTCGCGCTCCACGCGGCGCGGGTTGACCGGCCGGTCGGCCGGCACGACGACGAAGGCCACGTCGACGTTGGCGGCCAGCGCCTGGTGGCGGCTGGTGCCGTCGGGGGCGCCGCGCCGGAGCAGGCTGTGGCGGGGGAGGACGCCGGTGATGCGCGCCGGACCGTCCGGGTCGGCGTCCGGGTCGAGCGTCACGCGGTCGCCGACCACCGGGTGCGCATCGGGCGAGGGGTCCCGCGCGAGGCGGCCGGACAGGATGGCGGGCCGAGGCTCGTGCTCGGGGGGCCGAGCGGGGTCGGTGATCAGCCAGCGGCCACGGTGCTGGGCGACCACGCGGGCGACCGGTGCGTCGGTGGTGGAATCGGGATCGGAAGGGCTGCGACCCGGCTGGGGGTCGGGCGTGCGCGTCGACGTCATGCGGAGGCTCCGAACGCGCGGCGGGGTGCCGCGCGGGAAGGTGGGCGGGCCCGGCCACGGCTTGTGGCGGGCGCGGAGGGCACCTCCCGGCGTGCGACCGGGTGCGCGGAGGCGGCCGGCTCGACCCCGTCAGACGGGGGAGCCGACGCGACGCGTCAGGGCCCGGAGCGAGCGCCCCGGGGTGGAGCGTCCGCCGTCAGCGCGCCCGGCCGGGGGCCGGGGCGACGGCGGAGGGGACGGCGAGCAGCGACAGCGGCGCCTCAGGCGAGGGAGCGCGGGCGCCGACCGCCGGCACCCGCGGCCAAGATGCGGATCCCGGTTCCGGGGTGCAACCGGGCGGACCCGAACCGCGCACGGCGTTCGCAAGGAAGACATCTGATAACGGCTTTGATAAGTGCGGATGGCTCCGCGTGGCGCGCCCGCCCGCACCTCCACACCGAGGCCACCCCCCCAATACCATGTTGGTGAGATGTCGTGCGTGC
>CBHYLO010000228.1:0-6915 GCA_966128675.1 uncultured bacterium
CGTCGCGCGCACGCGGGCGGCCACTCTCGCGGACGCCGTCGCGCTCGGCGTCGCGCACC
Organism: uncultured bacterium; assembly: GCA_966128675.1. Lineage (GTDB taxonomy): Bacteria > Gemmatimonadota > Gemmatimonadetes > Gemmatimonadales > Gemmatimonadaceae > Roseisolibacter. Next base: position 60 of record CBHYLO010000228.1, read on the forward strand.
GGCGCGACGCCGCCCACCACGCCCGTCCTGCCGATCGGTCCCGCCATCTGCGCTCTCCCTGTCTCCGGTTCGGTCCCGGCGCCGGCCGCTCGCGCGGCCGCACGCCCCCGCAGTCGAGTGTCGGCACGGGACCACGGGAACTTGAGCGCCGCCGCGCCGGACGGGTCAGGCGAGCTGCCGCTCCAGCGCCCGGACCACGGGCGCGAAGGCGAGGACGCCGCCGGCCGGCCCACCCGCGCGCGCCGCGACGCCCTCGGCGTCCAGCCCCTGCCCCTCCGCCAGCAGCGTCTCCGTCAGCCACGGCCCCGCGCGCGGGTTGCGCCACCAGTCCTCGTCGAACCGCTCGCGCAGCGCCTCGGCCAGCACGGCCCGCAGCTGCCAGCCGCGCAGGTAGCGTGCGACGTAGAGCCGCGGATCGACGTCCACGAGCGCGTCCGCCGCCGCGTGCCGCAGCGACGTCGCCGCCGCCATCGCCTCCACGTACAGCGCGGGCGCGTCGTCCCACGCGGCGCTCCCGTGCAGCGCCAGCTCGTAGCGCAGCTTCCCCGCGTGCCGCCGCAGCAGGTACAGCTCCCCGAACGCCATCGCCCGCAGGAACGCCGGCACGCGCGACGCGTCGAGGTCCGCGTAGCGCCGCAGCCAGCCGCGGTCCATCGGCAGCTGGTCGAGCAGCAGCGCGTACGCCTCGCCCACCGACGCGTCGCCCGCCCACCGCGCCTCGAAGGGCAGGTCGCGCCGCGCGTGCGACAGGTGCAGCGCGTGCCCCACCTCGTGCAGCAGCGTGCGCCAGTCGTGCGCGCCGCCGGTGGGCTGCAGCACCACGTGCACCTCGTCGGGGATGCGAACGGGCGCGCAGAAGGCGCGCCCGCGCTTCCCCGCCCGCTCGCCCACGTCGTAGCGCACGCGCCCGCCCGCCGACGCGTCGACGCTCATCGCGGCGAGCTGCGTGCGCACCGTCGCCAGCATCCCGCCCGGCGCGAAGCCGCCGTCGAACTCCGGCGCGCGCAGCAGCGCCCGCACGTCCGCGCGCGTCAGCTCGCCCGCGGGCAGCTCCAGGCGACGGCGCGCGACCTCGCGCAGCACGTCGTCCCACATCGGCTGCGTGTCGCGCAGCAGCTGCGCGGCCGCCGCGTCCAGCGCCCGCACGTCGATGCCGCTCGTGCGCGCGAACGTCGCGACGTAGCCGTCGGCGATCCCCAGCGCGGCCGTCGCGTCGTGCTCGCGCTGCAGCCGCTCGCGCCGGCGCGGCGCCAGCTCCGCGGCCACCAGCCGCGCGCGCGCCGCGTCCACCGCCGTGCGCGCCACCCGGTCGCGCGTGTCGGCGAGCACGCGCGGCACGTCGCCGTACGCGAACGCGCGCCCATCGTCCAGCCGCACGACGGCCGCGCGCTCCCAGGCGATCTCGCGCTCGTCCAGCGGCGCCAGCGCGCGTGCCACGCGCGTCTCCGCCACCCACTCGGCCAGCGCGCGCTGCGGGGCGTCGGGGGCGTCCAGCAGCTCGCGCGCGAGCGCCCGCGCCTCCTCGTCCAGCGCCGGCGCGTGCCGTGCGGAGAGCGACGAGAGCGCGGCGTCGCGCGCGAGCCCCGCGTGCACCTGCCACAGCGCCCGCGCGACGTCCTCGCTCAGCGCCTCCGCCGCGCGCCGCAGGCGGTCGACCGTCAGCTCCGCCATCGCCGACGCGGCGCGCGTCCGGGCGTCAGCCCGCCAGCTTCTCGTCGAGGAACGCGCCCACGCGGTCGGCGGCCACGCGCTCCTGCGTCAGCGAGTCGCGGTCGCGCACCGTCACCGTGTTGTCCTCCAGCGTCTGCCCGTCGACGGTGAGACAGAACGGCGTCCCCACCTCGTCCTGGCGGCGGTAGCGGCGGCCGATCGCGCCCGTCTCGTCGTAGAAGACCGGGAAGCGGCGGCGCAGCTCGTTGCCGAGCTTCTCCGCGAACTCCGGCATCCCGTCCTTCTTCACGAGCGGGAAGATGCCCGCCTTGATCGGCGCGATCGCCGGATGCAGGCCCAGCACCACGCGGCCCTCGCTCTCGCCCGCGACCTCCTCCTCGCGGTAGGCGTTGGCCAGCGCGGCCAGCGTCACGCGGTCCGCGCCCACCGACGTCTCGATCACGAAGGGCACGAAGCGGCGGTTGTTCGGCTGGTCGAAGTACTCGAGCTTCTTCCCCGAGTACTCCTGGTGGCGCCCGAGGTCGAAGTCGCCGCGGTGGTGCACGCCCTCGATCTCCTGGAAGCCGAGCGTGCCGCCGAAGTCGAACTCGATGTCGAACGCCGCGCGCGCGTAGTGCGCCAGCTCGCCCGCGCCGTGCTGGTGGAAGTGCAGCCGGTCTTCCTGCAGGCCGAGGTCGAGGTGCCACTGCATGCGCTGCGCCTTCCAGTACTCGAACCACTCCATGTGGTCCGCGTTCGGATCGACGAAGAACTGCATCTCCATCTGCTCGAACTCGCGCGTGCGGAACGTGAAGTTCCCGGGCGTGATCTCGTTGCGGAACGCCTTGCCGATCTGCGCGATCCCGAACGGGACCTTCTGCCGCGTCGACTGCTGCACGTTCAGGAAGTTCACGAAGATCCCCTGCGCCGTCTCGGGGCGCAGGTAGACGACGCTCGCGGAGTCCTCGAGCGCGCCCATGAACGTCTTGAACATCAGGTTGAACTGGCGCGGCTCGGTGAGCTGGCACTCCGGCCCCTCGCCCGGCACCTTGCTCGGCTTCCGCGGGCAGCGCGCGTCCTGCAGCTTGTCGGCGCGGAAGCGGCCCTTGCACGCCTTGCAGTCGACGAGCGGATCGACGAAGCCGGCGACGTGGCCGCTGGCCTCCCACACCTTCGGGTGCATCAGGATCGCCGCGTCGAGGCCCTCGACGTCGTCGCGCATGCGCACGAGCGCGTGCCACCAGCGGTCCTTGATGTTCTTCTTCAGCTCCACGCCCAGCGGGCCGTAGTCCCACACCGACCCGGTCCCGCCGTAGATCTCGGAGGACTGGAAGATGAAGCCGCGGCGCTTGGCGAGCGACACGAGCTTGTCCATCACGTCGGGCTGGTTGCTGGCGGGCATCTTCGGCGCTGGGTTCGGTGTGAACCCGGAATCTTAAGCGCTTCGGACGCCACCGGGAGCAGGCGGACCGAGCGCCGAGCGCCGAGGGGCCATCCACGCCGGCGCTCGGCGCTCGGCGCTCACGCGGCCGCCGCGAACGGGCCCGTAGCGCCCGGCGGACCCACGGGCCGCCGCAGGAATCCGGATCTCACGAGTCCGGATCCTCGCTGACCATGACCTCCCCCACCCGCCCGCTGCCGGTGAGGTGCGCCACGATCCGGTCGCCGTGGAACCGCCCGTTCTCGATGAAGACCTGGTTCGCGTCGTAGCCCGCCACCAGGACGCCCACCATGTAGATCCCGCGCACGTTCGTCTCGAACGTCGCCGGGTCGTGCGCCGGGATCCCCGTCGTCGGGTCGATGCGCACGCCGCTCGCCTGCAGCAGCGCCGTGTCCGGCGCGAAGCCCGTCAGCAGGTAGGCGTGGTCCGCCGCCAGCGCCTGCGCGCCCTCGGGACCGTCGATCACGACCACGTCGGGCCGGATCTCGCGCACCCGCGAGTTCCAGCACGCCGCGATGCTCCCCTCGGCGATCCGGTTCGCGACGTCGGGCAGCACCCACGGCTTGATCTTCTTGTCCCACGTCGGGCCGAAGTGCACCAGCGTCACGCGCGCGCCCGTCCGGTACAGGTCCAGCGCCGCCTCGGCGGCCGAGTTGCCGCCGCCGACCACGACGACGTCCTGGTCGAACGCCTCGTGCGCCTCGCGGTACACGTGGCTCACGTGCGGCAGCGCCTCGCCCGGCACGTGCAGCTTGTTCGGCGTGCCGAAGTAGCCCGTCGCGACGATCACCGCGCGGCAGCGCAGCGTGCGCGACTCGCCCGAGCGGCGCACGCTGCGCACGTGCAGCTGCGGCGACTTCCCCTCGATCGCGACGACGGTCTCGTACTGCCGCACCGGGATGCCGAAGTGCCGCACCGCGCCGCGGTAGTACGCCAGCGCGTCGCGGCGCGTCGGCTTCGTGTCCGCGATCAGGAACGGCAGCCCGCCGATCGACAGCTTCTCCGCCGTCGAGAAGAAGGTCGCGTAGAGCGGGTACTCGACGATCGTGGAGCACACCGGCCCGCGCTCGATCACCGCCACCGTCAGCCCCGCGCGCATGGCGCTGATCGCCGCTGCGAGGCCGCAGGGACCGGCGCCGACCACGACCACGTCCACGTACTCCATGCGATGGATCTCCTCGGCCCTCGGCGCTCGGCGCTCGGCGCTCACTTCGTCGCGGCGACGGAGCGAGCGCCGAGCGGCGAGCGCCGAGGCATCGTGGGACTAGGCGTTGGACCCGACGCCGATGATCTGGTCCCGCCGCGTCCCCACGCTCACGAACGCGATCGGCGCCTCCACCAGCTCCTGGATGCGGTCCAGGTAGCGGCGCGCCGCGGGCGGCAGGTCCTCCATCGTGCGCGCGTCGCCCGTGTGCTGCTGCCACCCCTCGAACCACTCGTACTTCGGCACCGCGCGGTCCAGCATCGTCAGGTCGCCCGGGAACTCCGTGTAGAGCTCCCCGTCCACCTCGTAGCCCACGCACAGCGCGATGCGGTCCAGCGTGTCGAGCACGTCGAGCTTCGTCATCGCGAGGCCCGTGAGCCCGTTCACGCGCGTCGCGTAGCGCACCACGACCGCGTCGAACCAGCCGCAGCGCCGCGCGCGCCCCGTCGTGGCGCCGAACTCGTTGCCCAGGCGGCGGACCTCCTCGCCCAGCTCGCCCGGGATCTCCGTCGGCAGCGGGCCGTTGCCCACGCGCGTCGTGTACGCCTTCACCACGCCCAGCACCGCGTCGATCGCCGTCGGCGCGATGCCCACGCCCACCGCCGCGCCGCTCGACGTCGTGCTGCTCGACGTCACGAACGGATACGTCCCGTGGTCGATGTCGAGCATCGAGCCCTGCGCGCCCTCCAGCAGCACCGCGGCGCCGGTCTTCAGCGCGCGGTGGATGCACAGCCCGACGTCCTCCGCCAGCGGCAGCAGGCGCGGCGCGAGCCCCGCCAGCATCGCCAGCGTCTGCTCGACGTCCACGCGCTTCTGCGAACCGAACGTCGCCAGCTGCGCGTTGGCGTGCGCCGCGCCGCGCTCCACCAGCTCGCGCATGCGGTCCGGATGGCGCAGGTCGAGGACCCGCACGCCGCGGCGCGCGATCTTGTCCTCGTACGCGGGACCGATGCCGCGCCCCGTCGTGCCGATCGCCTTGCTCGCCGCGCTCTCCGCGTCCACCAGCTTGTGGTACGGCAGCACGAGGTGCGCGCGCTCGCTGACGTAGAGCCGCCCCTCGACGTCGATGCCGTCGGTCACCAGCTCGTCGATCTCGTGGAACAGCGTCTCCGGATCGAGCACGACGCCGTTGCCGATCGCGCACCGCACGCCCGGGTGCAGGATGCCGCTCGGGATCTGGTGCAGGACGAACGACACCTCGCCGATGTGCACCGTGTGCCCGGCGTTGGCGCCGCCCTGGTAGCGCACGACCCAGTCGGCGCGCTCGGCCAGGACGTCCACCAGCTTGCCCTTCCCCTCGTCGCCCCACTGGGCGCCGACCACCACGAGCGTGCGCGTCGTCGAATCGAACATGATCTCTGCCAGCGCGCACCCGTCGGGCGCCGCGCGGTCATGGGCGGCCGCGCCTCGGGGGTCGCTGGCCGGCGGACACGAAAAACGCCCCGGGGCACCCGGGGCGTGGGGTGAATCTAGGCCGTTCGACCCGCCGGGGGTACCCGGACGGCCGGACGGGCCCCCGAGCCGGCCGCCAGCAGCGCGCGCGCCGCGCCCGCCAGCACGCGCGCGGCCTCGGCCACGCCAGTGCCGTCCAGGCGGTCCGCGCTGTCCTGCGGCGAGTGGATGCGCGCCAGCGTCCCCCAGGTCCCCCGGCTCAGCGTCAGCGTCGCCCAGCCCGCGTCGGCCAGCGCGACGGCGTCCACCAGGATGCCGGGCACCAGCCGGCGCACGCCCAGCGTCGCGTCCGCGTCGCGCGCCGCGGCCCGCAGCGCCGCGACCAGCGCCGCCGGCGGCCGCGCGCCCGTCATCGCGGTCAGCGTGCCGACGTCGGCCACGCCGTCCACGTTCAGCGCCACGCCGGGCGCCTCGCCGGACGCGCGGCGCTGCGCCGTCCACGCCCGCGCGCCCGCCAGCCCCAGCTCCTCGGCGCTCGTCAGCAGGATGCCGGGCGCCTCGGGCAGGTCGCGCAGCGCCTCGGCCGCCAGCAGCACCGTCGCCACGCCGGACGCGTCGTCGAGCGCCCCGGGCGACCGCGCCGTGACGATGCTCGCCGCCACCGGCAGCCCCGCGACCGCGCCGAACGCGGCGAGCGTCCACCAGACCGCGGGCCCCGCCCACGTCGCGCCGGCCAGCCGCGCGCCGGCGACGGCCAGGAGGGCGAGCCAGGCGACGATCGTCCCGCTCACGCCGGCCGCGCGCACGCCGATCGGCACCGGCTGCGACTTCGAGTCGAGGTGCGCCACCAGCCACACCGTCGGCGTCGCGTCGCCGCGGGTGGCGACGAGGTTCACGCCGCTGCGGCGCAGCACGGGCGCGTCGAGCACGCCGCGGCGCGCCGCCCACCAGCCGATCACGCCGCCGACGACCAGGAGGGCCGACATCAGCGTGAGCGCCGCGCTCGGACGTCCGGCGGCGCCCAGCGACGCGGCGGCCGCGAGCCCCGCGATGGACGCCACGCCCGCGAGCGGCGTCCCCCACCCGCCCACGAGCGCGGAGTAGGCGAACGGCACCTCCCGCACGTCGAAGCACAGCCGGCGGAGCGTCCCGGCCGCGTGCGCGCGGGC